>NZ_CP051183.1:625000-925000 GCF_012295615.1 Bermanella marisrubri | reverse complement strand
ACAAACGACTCCAATCTAATTACTGACTAGAAGCGTCAATGAGGAAGTAAGAGCGAGACATTAAAAAAAGGGCGATTAGAGGAGTTTAGATACACTAAATGACTCCAATCGCCCTTTTTTATAACGAAGCTATTGCGACGCAATTAGCTTCTAGTGGATGTCGCGCCAGTATTCACGGTTCAAGTAATACACCGGAACAAACAAGATCGCCAAGAACAACAACACCCAGAAACCGATGCGTTGACGCTCTAGAGCCGATGGCTCACCCATATAGACTAAGAAATTCGTTAGATCTTTTACTGCATCGTCGAATTCTTCTGGGTTTAGCTGACCTTCTTCCTCTAGATAAAGCACGCCTTCTTTCTCTTCGTATAGCTCTTGACCGGTTAATGGATCAAAGCCAACGACTACAGGCGCCGTACCTTTAACCTGACGACCTTGAAGGTCTTCAAGTACATGAGGCATACCTACGTCTTTAAATACCGCGTTGTTGACGCCGTATGGACGAGTATCGTCTTCATAGAAGCTTTTTAGATACGTGTATAGCCAATCTGCACCACGAACACGAGCAACTAGCGTTAGGTCTGGAGGCGTTGCACCAAACCATTTTTTTGAGTCTTCTGGACGCATAGCGATTTTCATCAAACTACCAATTTTTACGTCACGGAAAACCAAGTTGTCCATCATCACATCTTCTGGAATGCCTAGATCACGTGCTACACGGTTGTAACGCGCAAACTTAGTGCTGTGACAACCCATACAATAGTTTGTGAACAACTGGGCACCACGCTGAAGAGATGCTTTGTCTTCAAGATCCACTGGCATGTCATCCAGTTTCACGTTTCCACCGCCTGCAGCAAAGGCAAAGGCTGGCAGAATGGCAAATATGATTGCAATTAACTGTTTCATTAGCCTGTTACCCTCTCTGGAACTGGTTTGGTTTTCTCTTTCGCTGAGATGAATGGCAAGGTTATGAACCATGCGAAGTACAAGAATGTACTTACTTGACCAAGAATTTGGTACAAGCCTGTCGCTGGCTGCGTGCCTAACCAAGTCAGTAGCGCGAAAACGATACCGAAAAGCACCAAGTTAATGCGAGAGATGTAACCTTTGTAGCGCCATGAGCGCACTGGGCTACGGTCTAACCAAGGCAATACGAACAAGATTGCGATCGCACCACCCATTAAGATAACACCGCCAAGCTGAGAGCTAATTGGTCCTAAATCAATGGTCCAAGCACGCAATACCGTATAGAACGCACCGAAGTACCATACAGGGGCAATGTGTGCAGGGGTCTTCAAGCCATTCGCTTCTTCGAAGTTAGGTGGCTCAAGGAAGAAACCGCCGCCGGTTGGCATAAAGAACATCACTGCACAAAATACGAATAGGAATACTACGATACCCACTAAGTCGTGAACTGTGTAATAAGGGTGGAAAGGAACGCCGTCTAAAGGACGACCCTTTTCATCTTTGTGCTTCTTGATATCGATACCGTCTGGATTATTAGAACCCACCTCGTGTAGAGCAAGAATATGCAATACAACCAAGGCAACAATCACCAAAGGCAATGCAATTACGTGTAGCGCAAAGAAACGGTTAAGAGTTGCACCAGAAATCAGGAAGTCACCACGAATCCACTGAACTAGATCAGGGCCAATTACAGGGATAGCGCCAAACAAAGAAATGATTACCTGAGCACCCCAGTAAGACATCTGACCCCAAGGCAATACATAACCCATAAAGGCTTCGGCCATTAGCATTAGGTAGATCAGCATACCAAAGATCCAGATTAGCTCACGAGGCTTCTGGTATGAACCGTACATAAGACCACGGAACATGTGCAGGTAAACAGCTATGAAGAAGAAAGAAGCACCGGTAGAATGCATATAGCGAATCAACCAACCGAACTCAACATCACGCATAATATATTCAACAGAGGCAAATGCCGCTTCTGCTGAAGGCGTGTAAGACATGGTCAGCCATACACCGGTCAAAATCTGGTTGGCCAGCATCAGCATGGAGAATACGCCGAAGAAGTACCAGAAGTTAAAGTTTTTTGGAGCATAGTACTTAGACATATGCTTTTCAAAGGTGGCAGTGACAGGAAGACGATCGTCAATCCACCCCATGAAGGCTTGGAATTTACTCATTACGAATTCTCCTCATCCACACCTACAATTAGGGTGTTTTCATCTTCGAAGGAGTATGGCGGTACTGCTAGGTTCTTCGCTGCTGGAGAGCCTTGGAATACACGACCCGCCAAATCAAAGCGTGAACCGTGACATGGGCAGAAGAAGCCACCTTTCCAGTTTTCGTCAAACGGCTGTGGTTCAACTTCTGGAACGAACTGAGGCGCACAACCTAAGTGAGTACAAACACCTTCGATAACCGCAATCTCTTCGGTACGGGCACGGTATACGTTATCCGCATAGTTTGGTTGCTGATCTTTATCGTTATTCATTGGATCTTTTAGAAGATCATTCAATGAATCTAGCAAGCCGACGGTTTCTTCGGTACGACGTACCACATAAACCGGCTTACCACGCCATTCAACCGTCATCATTGCGCCAGGCTCAAGCTTACTAATATCTGCTTTTGCTGGTGCACCCGCTGCTTTTGCCTTTTCGCTTGGATTCCAAGACTTAACAAAAGGCACGGCCACGCCAACCGCACCAACACCGCCACCCACTGCTGTGGTTGCGATGAGGAAGCGGCGCCGACCTACATTTACGCCATCATTGCTCATTCAGGCATTCTCCCATCAACTTTCATCTTCAATTCGTTACGTAGCCTTATAAAAACTGATTACTTGCCACCACACAGTAATCTTAATAAGGGCTCGTTTACTGGCCATCCTGTAACTAAAGCACATTTGGACGAGCAGAGGAAAAAATCGGCACAGATAGTAATGAAATGTGGCTAGCTATACAAGGCGCCAGATCAATTTCTCAGGGCTTTTATCAGTATAAACCCTTGTTTTTAGACAAAAAAAACGCCCAGATAAAAATCTGAGCGTTTTTTGACAAGCTGAGCTTGAAGCGAAAAATATTAACGCTTGCTGAATTGCGGCTTCTTACGTGCTTTACGAAGACCCACTTTCTTACGCTCAACTTCACGATCATCACGAGTTACGTAACCCGCAGCACGAAGAGGTGCACGCAAAGTTTCGTCATACTCCATAAGAGCACGAGTGATACCGTGACGGATAGCGCCCGCCTGACCAGATGCACCACCACCTTGAACAGTGATGAATAGGTCGAACTTTTCAGTGCTCTCAGTCAACTCTAATGGCTGACGAACAACCATGCGAGACGTTTCACGACCAAAATACTCATCCAAAGAACGCTTGTTAATAACGATTTGACCAGAACCAGGACGCAAGAAAACACGTGCGCTGGAAGACTTACGACGGCCAGTTCCGTAATATTGATTTGCTGCCATGATGACTCCCCTTAAATCTTAAGCTCTTGTGGTTGCTGTGCAGTGTGTGGATGCTCAGAACCGGCATACACTTTCAACTTACCGTACATTGCACGACCAAGAGGGTTTCGAGGAAGCATGCCTTTAACAGCTAACTCAACAACACGTCCAGGCTTACGAGTCTGAAGGTCGTTGAAGTTAATTTCACGCAAGCCACCTGGGTAGCCTGTGTGACGGTAATACATCTTGTCTTGTGCTTTCTTACCAGTTACAGCTACTTTGTCAGCATTGATAACTACGATGTAGTCACCAGTGTCAACGTTAGGAGTGTATTCTGGCTTGTGCTTACCACGCAAACGACTTGCAACTTCAGTAGCTAAACGACCTAGTGCAACGCCTTCCGCGTCGATTACAAACCACTCACGTTTTACGGTTTCGGGTTTTGCAGTAAAAGTTTTCATAATTTTCTATTCCGCCTAATCAGTATGTTACCGACAACAACTGGCTCACCCAGAGGGGTAACACAGTGTTAGGGCTTCGTCTTGGGGAAACGATGGCGGCGGATTATACAGAAACCCAACTAGGATTTCACGCTTTTTTTGCGCTCAAATCCACCGCTACGAATGCTTTGCTTAGCAAATACAAAAGGGCCGCCTGGCGTCCCTTTTGAACTCCACAACAAATTTACTTGCTGCTAAGCTTTTCTTTGATACGTGCAGACTTACCGCTACGCTCACGCAAGTAGTAAAGTTTAGACTTGCGAACATCACCGCGACGCTTAACTTCAATACTGTCTACAACTGGGCTGTGAGTTTGGAAAGTACGCTCCACGCCCACACCGCTAGAGATCTTACGTACAGTGAAGGCAGAGTTTAGGCCACGGTTACGCTTACCGATTACCACACCTTCGTAAGCCTGTAGACGCTCACGGTTACCTTCTTTTACTTTAACCTGTACAACAACAGTATCACCAGCACCAAACTCTGGTACGTCTGACTTTAACTGTGCAGACTCAATAGCCTGGATAATTTTGTTTTTGCTGCTCATGACTAGCTCCTAAGTAATTACGGATAGGTTCAGGCGTCACCGCGACCCTGAACGTCACGCTTATATTCTTGCAACAGCGCATCTTCTTCTTTCGACAAATCACGCTTTGCTAGCAGATCGGGGCGTTTTTCCCAGGTTCTGCCAAGCGCCTGCTTTAGGCGCCACTGTCTAATCTTCTCGTGATTACCACTTAGCAATACATCTGGCACTTTTCGACCTTCATGCTCTTCCGGTCGAGTGTAGTGCGGACAATCAAGCAAACCGTCAACGAATGAATCCTCAACGGCACTCATATCATGCCCTAGCACTTCAGGTACTAAGCGAATCACACTATCCATGACCACCATGGATGCCAATTCACCGCCACTTAGCACGTAATCCCCAATGGAGATCTCCTCGTCGATTTGCGTTTCAATCAAACGCTCATCAATGCCTTCGTAGCGCCCTGCCAAGAATATCAATGATGCTTCTTGGGCCAATTGTTGAGCTTTATCCTGTGTCAGGGTTTCACCCTGCGGCGATAAATACACAACTTTGCTTTGTGATCCTAGCTTAGCTTTCGCCGCTTCAATTGCATATTTAAGCGGCTCAACCTTCATCAGCATGCCTGGACCACCACCATAAGGTCGGTCGTCCACAGTTTGATATTTATCGATGGTGAAGTCTCGAGGATTCCACACATCAACCGACACCAAACCTTTATCCACTGCCCGACCGGTTACACCAAAGTCAGTCAGTGCTTGGTACATCTCTGGAAATATGGAGATGACGCCAAACTGCATGATCAGAATTCCGGATCCCAATCTACTCGAATGAAGCCTTGCTTCAGATCGACATCTTTCGTGCAATCGTTGGTATAAGGCAGCCAGCGCTCGCGACCATCGAGACTCTCCTTACACGGTTTAACCACTAAGACGTCGTTATTACCCGTGTTAAATAGATAGTCCACTCGACCTAAAACCACATCATCCGTGGTAACCACCAATAAACCTTCAAGTTGGTGGTAATAAAACTCGCCTTCCCCGGGCTCAGGCAACTGCCCTTTGTCCATTACGACATCGCATTGAACATACTGTTCTTGTGCCTGATTCCGATCTTGGCAATCGTCCAGTGCAGCAACGAGACCTTTGCCTTGCGTGCGCCACTCTCGAACCTTCACTGGAACAAGTTGACCCTTTTTAACAAGGTGCCAACCATCATAAGAGAACACATTCTCTTTGGGCTCAGTGTAGCTGTACACTTTCACCCACCCTTTGATGCCATATACGCCGGTGATCTTACCTATTTTGGTGAAATTGTCGGGTATTTTACTCATCAAAGTGTCTTACTACCTTCACTATTAACCAGCTGCTTGCTGCTTCTTAGCTTCTTTTACCAGCTTAGTTACGCGATCACTTGCTTGAGCGCCTTTGCTTAACCAGTACTCAACGCGCTCAAGATCAACGCGTAGACGTTCTTCTTGGCCACGAGCGATAGGGTTAAAGAAACCTACACGTTCAATGAAGCGGCCGTCGCGTGGGAAACGCTGATCCGCAACAGACAAATGATAAAAAGGACGTTTTTTAGAGCCACCACGGGCTAATCGAATCACTACCATGCGACAGTGCCTTCTCCAGAGGGTGAGTTTTGGTATCGCTCACCGTTCAACAATAAACATCCGACGTACCGATTAAATACAACGGATGCACAATAAGGGGCGCGTATTGTATAGGGATTAAGCTAGAAAAGAAAGCCCCTTTTAAAAGTGGCTTTTTTGCCCTGTAGCCCTTCAGATATGAGGCCTAGACGGCATTGGAAATGATTCAAATAATAGCAAGCCTGCGCCCCTATATTCCGGCACGCCAACCATTGGTAATAGGATAACGACGGTCGCGCCCAAAACCGCGCTGTGTCAAGCGCACGCCGACGGGTGCCTGGCGTCGCTTGTACTCATTAATATCCACCAAGCGAATAACCCGGTTAACCTCATCCTCTTTAAAGCCCTTGGCGATAATCGCCTGAGCACTCTGATCTTCCTCAATATACAACCTCAGTATCTCATCAAGCACCGGATAAGCGGGTAACGAATCCTCATCTACTTGGTCTGGCGCCAGCTCCGCAGACGGTGGTCGACTAATAACACGCGGTGGAATTACCTCACCCAGCGTGTTGCGATACTTGGACAATTCAAATACTAGGGTTTTAAACACGTCCTTCAGAACACCATATCCACCAGCCATATCGCCATACAGAGTGGCGTAGCCGACAGCCATTTCACTCTTATTCCCCGTTGTCAGCACAAGACTGCCTTTTTTGTTACTCATGGCCATGAGCAATACACCGCGGCAACGACTCTGTAGATTTTCCTCAGTGGTATCTACCTTAGTGCCTTCAAACTCATCCGCCAGCGTTCCCATGAACGCATCAAACATGGGTTCGATGGGCATGACTTTGTATTCCACCCCCAAACGATTCGCCTCGTCTTCGGCGTCATGCAGACTCATTTGAGAGGTGTACTTGAAGGGCATCATGATCGCCTGTACACGCTCTTTTCCCAAAGCATCCACCGCCACGGCCAGTGTTAGGGCCGAATCAATACCGCCGGACAATCCAAGTACCACGCCTTTAAAGCCATTTTTATTCACATAATCCTTCGTACCTAAAACAAGCGCAGAGTAAATACTGTCTAATTTCTCTCTGTGCGGCTCAGTCTTGCCGTCGATAGAACTGACTGCACCATCATCTATAGCAAGCTCTACAACTGGCTGAGCTTCGTCGTAAGTGATCGCTCGGCTTTTCACATTACCTTGCTGATCCACAACAACCGAGCCACCATCAAAAACCAGCTCATCCTGACCACCTACCAAGTTAACGTAAACAATCGGCATAGCCCCTTCCAAAGCCCTTTCTTTTAGCAAGGCTTCGCGGTGCAAAGGTTTATCGATATGAAAAGGAGATGCATTTAAATTCAACATCAATTTTGCGCCCGCCTGCTTAGCTTGCGTCATAATGCCTTTTTGCCAAATGTCTTCACAAATGCTTATGGCAACTGGTAGCCCTTTAATTTGAACCACGCATGGTTGAGTACCTTCAATGAAATAACGCTTTTCATCAAACACTTGGAAATTGGGTAAATGCTGCTTGGCATACTCAGCAACTAGGCGGCCATTTTCGATAACTCCAGCCATGTTTTGTAAGCCACTTGCTGTGACTTTGGGGTAGCCAATAACAAGTGTTATCGGTAGTGCTGCTTCTTCAATCTCTTGCAGCGCTTGCTCTACTCGAAGCTTTAAACTCGGGCGCAGCAATAAATCTTCTGGAGGGTAACCTGTCAAGGTTAATTCTGGAAAGATAACCACGTCCACACCCTTCTCCACCGATTGCTTGGCGGAGGCTAAAACCTTCTGAGTATTACTTTGAATGTCGCCAACAACGAGATTAAGCTGAGCTAAACAAACGGAAAGGGACTGCTCTGACACCGTAATAACCTTGATTATGGATATGAAAAGCCCGTATTCTGCGAAAATTACGCGTCATCGGCAAATGAATCCATGAATAATTATGTTGAATTAAAGCCCCTATCCCGACTTTACGCCTATTTTTCAATGGGTCTGGGCATTGTTTTCCTAGGTTTTTATTTTTTTGAAGAGCAATTAAAGTGGTGGCAGAGCACCAGTCCAAAACTGCTACCCATCATCCTCACAGCCTACATGGCTTTAGCCGTTACCAATCTTATTCGGGCCTATCGTGACGTACCCGCCACGTATGAAAGTTATCAAATTACACTACTCACAGAAGTTTTACTCATTGGGTTTTTGCTATTGTATATAGCCCCGCAACAATGGGATTTAGCACTTATTATGCTGCTAAATGTGGGGCTAGCGAGCAGTTTGGTCAAACAACGTCACGGGTACTTTCTTGCTGCAATGGCGACCATCTTAGTACTCAGTCACACATGGGTTCATGGAGACAACCGTGTTACCGACCAATTATTAAGTAGCACTCTCGTTAGCGTCTTATTTTTCCTTGAGGTCTTTGTTATTCAGGGACTCAAAAATCGGCTGCGGGAAGCTCAATCGGAAGCAAAGGCATCACAAAGTCAACTCCTCAGTGTCGCTCGGATCAACGATGTCATTATCGAACGCATGCAAACCGGAGTATGCCTAGTCAATGAAAGTGGACGAATTCTGCGTATTAATCGTGCTGCTGTTGAGCGCATAGGCGAATATACGGCTGGCGAACAGATTCCACCCGCAATAGAGGAACGGCTGCGCTTTTGGATGCAATATCAATTACAGAATCACGACACGATTGAATTGAGCGATACAGCAGCTGGCTCAATAATCGTGAATTTCGCCAACATCGACTCTCACTCAGTCCTTATATTTATTGAAGACAAAGATACCGTCACGCGACGTGCCCATCAGTTTAAATTGTCCTCTATGGGACGCATGGCCGCCAGCATTGCTCATGAAATTCGAAATCCGCTCAATGCGGTTAGCCATGCCGCTCAGCTGTTACAAGAAAGCCCAGACCTGCAGCAAGATGACACCGAATTATGTAACATTATTCTCAAACAAAGCTCCCGAATGGAGCAAATTATTCAGAATGTATTACAAATTAGCCGACGCAAAACCACCAGCCTTCAGTGGATAAAACTTGATAACTGGTTAGAGAACTTCAAGACAGAATTCGAACAGCAGCACAAAGTTCCGTTAGACATTGACGGTGGCGACTTAGATATTCGATTTGATCCCAGTCAATTACACCAAGTACTTTGGAATCTCTGTCACAACTCAGTGGCCTATGGGCATGCCGCAGCCAACGCCCCAATACTGCTGAAGATCGACGAGCATTCTGGCCATAGCCGTCTACGTATTATGGATAACGGCCCGGGAATATCACCAAAAGAACAAGAGTTTTTATTTGAGCCATTTCACACAACTTCCGCCCAAGGCACAGGCTTAGGTCTCTATATTGTAAAAGAGTTATGCGAAGCCAATCAGGCAAAGATCCACTACCGAAATCGACACGCAAAAAAGGACGGCGCAGACAAAGGCGCTTGCTTTGAAATTTTGTTCGCACAATCCAGTTAGCAAATCAAATTCGGGCAAGAAAAAGCCACAAATAAGGGCGACAGAATCTCGGAAAACTGGATAATGGCGCCCTAAATATCTACTTCTGGTGTACTCACTATGCAGATTAAGGTTAATTTCCTCGATAACCTCCGTCTTGAAGCAAAATTCGATGATTTTACCGTGGTCGCTGACCAACCGATCCGCTATAAAGGGGACGGCTCAGCGCCCAGTCCGTTCGATTACTTCCTAGCATCTTCAGCCCTTTGTGCAGCCTACTTTGTCAAGGTGTATTGCAATGCTCGCGATATCCCTACCGACAATATTCGCTTATCGCAAAGCAACATAGTGGACCCAGAAAATCGCTACAATCAAATTTTCAAAATTGATGTAGAACTACCAGAAGATATCAGTGAAAAAGACCGCCTAGGAATCATCCGCTCCATTGATCGCTGCACCGTAAAAAAAGTGGTGCAAACTGGGCCAGACTTCCAAATCGAAGTCGTAGAAAACCTAGATGAGGATGCACAAGCTTTACTCGAGGTACCTAGTCTGGAGGGAGAAGGAACCAGTATTCTTGGCAAAGACCTACCCGTTGAGCAAAGTATTGCCAAAATGACCAGCTTGCTTTCAGGCCTTGGTATGCAGATCGAAGTCACTTCATGGCGCAATATCGTTCCCAACGTGTGGTCTTTGAATATTCGCGACGCTGACTCACAGATGTGTTTTACCAATGGCAAAGGGGCAACCAAAGAAAGCGCATTGGCCTCTGCTCTGGGCGAATTCATGGAGCGCTTGAACTATAATTTTTTCTATAATGATCAATACTTCGGGCCCGACATCGCCAACGCAGAGTTTGTTCATTATCCAGATGAGAAATGGTTCCAGCCTGGTTCCAATGATGAGTTGCCAGAAGAAATTCTCGATGACTATTGTTTAGAAATTTACAATCCAGACGGGGAGCTTTGCGGCTCTCATTTATACGACACAAACTCTGGCAATACAGAACGTGGTATTTGTTCGTTACCATACACGCGCCAGTCAGATGGACAAACCGTCTATTTCCCTTCTAACTTGATTGAAAACCTTTATCTTAGTAACGGTATGAGTGCAGGTAACACAATCGAGGAAGCACAGGTTCAATGCCTTTCTGAAATTTTCGAACGCGCAGTGAAGCGTGAAATACTAGAGAGCGAACTCGCGTTACCCGACGTTCCGAAAGAGGTTCTTGATCAATACCCAAGTATTGTTGCAGGTATTAACGGACTAGAAGAACAAGGCTTCCCAATTTTTGTAAAAGATGCCTCATTGGGTGGGCAATTTCCCGTGATGTGCGTTGCCCTTATGAATCCACGCACTGGGGGTGTATTCACATCCTTTGGCGCCCACCCTAGTTTTGAAGTCGCACTGGAGCGCTGCGTAACCGAGCTAATGCAAGGCCGCAGCTTCGAAGGCTTAAACGATGTGCCCAAGCCAACCTTTGAATCGTTAGCGGTAACGGAACCGAATAATTTCGTTGAACACTTTATCGATTCAACCGGCGTCGTGTCTTGGCGCTTTTTCAGTAACAAAGCAGACTACGACTTTGTGGAATGGGATTTTACCAATAACGGCCAACACTCAAATGCTCAAGAAGCGCAAACTTTATTCGGGATTTTAGAATCCATGGGGAAAGAGTCTTACATGGCAGCGTACAGTGACTTGGGAGTACCTAGCTGTCGCATTCTCGTTCCCGATTATTCCGAAGTTTACCCAGTGGAAGATCTCATCTGGGATAATACCAACAAAGCACTGTTGTTCCGCGACGACATCCTGAACATACATGACTTAGATGCTCAGCAATTAGAGGCCTTGTTCGATCGCTTGGAAGAAAGTGAACTGGACGACTACACCGATATCATCACTCTCATTGGTATTGAGTTCGATGAAAATACCGTTTGGGGACAGCTTACCATCCTCGAGCTAAAGCTCATGATTTGTTTGGCAATTGGTCGCTTGGAAGATGCCAAAGAATTCACCGAGATGTTCCTGCAGTACAATGATAATACCGCGGAACGCACTCTCTACTATCAGGCCATGGACGCCGCGCTCGAAGTTTCCCTCGACGATGATATGACTATGGATGAATACGAGCACAGCTTCCGTCGCATGTTTGGCGATGAAAAAATGAATGCGGTACTCGGTTCGATCAACGCTAGTGTGAAATTTTATGGGCTGACACCAACTGATTCGCAGCTGACTGGACTAGAGAAGCATCAGCGACTCATTGAAAGCTACCAAAAATTGCATCAAGCAAGAGCCAAAGCACATCGTTAACATCCTGCCTAATAGGAAGCCAAGCAGTGTTTTATTGGTTACTATAAGAGTTTGACGCATAACGCATCAGGGCACGCCCCTGATGCGGCTTGCATTATCTATGGTTCAATTGATCCAACAAACATAGGTACGTTCATGCAACGCATTCTGTTACTCGATGATGAGCCGGACATCCTTAACCTATTCCTATTGACGGTAAAGCGAATGGGACTCGAGGCAACGACCGCAAAAACCATTGCCGATGCTAAGGAAGCCTTAGCCAACCAAAGCTTTGCCCTATGCCTTACTGACATGCGTTTGCCGGATGGCTCAGGAATGGACTTGATAAAGTACATGCAAAAGCATCATCGCCGCACCCCTGTGGTCATGATTACGGCCTATGGCACCATGGACGTCGCCATCGATGCCATGAAATTAGGCGCGTTCGACTTTCTGTCCAAACCGGTGGAACTGGATAAACTCAGATCCATCATCGAAAACGCCATCATTCTCAGCGAAGACGCTGAATCCGAACTAACAGACCCCACTCCGGCCTCCACTGGCATTATTGGGGATAGCCCGGCCATCAAGCGACTCCACAAGCAAATTGGCAAAGTCGGTCGCAGCCATGCGCCAGTATTTATTTACGGAGAGTCAGGCACGGGTAAGGAGCTAGTTGCAAGGGCCATTCACAGCCTAGGACCCAGACGGGAAAAGCCCTTTATCACGGTCAACTGTGGCGCAATCCCTAGCGAACTCATGGAGAGTGAGTTTTTCGGTCATGTGCGAGGTGCGTTTACCGGAGCCAATACCGCCAAAGAAGGCTTTTTTCAAGCTGCAAACGGCGGTACGTTATTTTTAGATGAAGTCGCAGATTTGCCCCTAGCCATGCAGGTCAAACTATTGCGCGCCATTCAAGAAAACGTCGTTCGTCCCGTTGGCAGCGAAACCGAGCATAAAGTCGATGTGCGTATTTTGTCCGCCAGCCATAAAGATTTGCAGGCACTGGTGACCGATAATCAGTTCCGCGAAGATCTGTTTTATCGCCTCGATGTAATTCGACTTGAAGTCCCGCCTCTACGTGAACGCAGTGAAGATATCCCCGCCATTGCCAAACACATACTAAAAAGACAGCTTGAGGAGTTAGGATTGGCGTCCATGACACTAGGAAGTGAAGCGCTGAGCGCTCTGCAGCAACATACCTTCCCTGGAAATGTGCGCGAATTAGAAAATTTACTACAGCGAGCGATTACATTATCGGAAAACCAGACTATTACTGCTGAGGATTTAGCCTTAACCGCCACAAACAAAAAGGTAATCGACTCTGGAGAAGCGCAGCCCTCCATGGCGCAAAACACACCGAATACGGTCGCTAATAGCCATAGCCTACCTGCCGGCATGACTCTAGAAGATTATTTAGAGGACATAGAAACCCAGCTGATTCAGCAGGCCCTCGAAGACTGTCGCTGGAATAAAACCGCGGCAGCGGAACAACTAGGAATGAGCTTTCGATCCCTACGATATCGCCTTAAAAAGCTAAACATTGACTAAATTTCATACTGATTTCCGATAGTGGTCACAACCCCTTTTCAGCAAACTGACGCGCACATATCGCAAGGAGGCGAACATGGGTACGTCAAAGGGATTTACATTACTGGAATTGATGGTTGCGACGGCTATATTGGGCATAATGGCATCTGTGGCACTACCCAACTTATCAAGTTTGATAGACAGATATTCGACTTCAGCAAACGTTCGAGCATTCATGCAAACCTTAAAATTTGCTCGCTATCATGCACTGAAAAGCGGTACAGACATTACTTTATGCCCTGTAAACGGCTCTATATGCACTGATAACTGGAATAAACCCATCCGTGTTTTCCAAGATAGAAATAGAAATCAACGAGTAAATGCTGGCGAGGAGATTCTCATGTCATCTCATATCCCCATCGACCAGAACTCCGTCATAACACGCTCTGGTACCGGCAATCACCTAAGGTTCAACTGGAAAGGTCATGCATTTGGTTCTGCTACCACCTTTGTCATATGCGCGCGCGAGAATCATCAGGCCTCAAGGCAAGTAATTCTTAACTTCCAAGGACGAGTCCGTAGCCGGGGGTACCTGTCTAGAAACGGTACTCCCTATGCTTCGCTAGGCTCACTGGCTTGTCCGCAAGTGTGACCGACAGCACATTCAAATAATTATTCATCCTTTCACTCCAAATACGACACCGTTTATCACTGCCATCTAGCGAACTACTGGCTATATCGTAAAATAGAGGTAAAACACTAGAAGGCTCAAACCATATGCGAAAAAAGGCAGGTTTTTCACTAATAGAACTAATGATCACACTGGTTATTTTGGGCATTATTGCCAGTGCAGTTGTGCCTCAGCTAGGAAGTCTTTTCACCCGTAAAAACATTGAGTCAATTGGTAAGACTTTAGAACAAAGTTTTCGTCTAGCCAGAACCGAAGCCGTTAATCGAGGTGTTCCAGTGATGGTCAAACCAAGTGAAGCTAGTGGTAATTGGGCTGACGGGTGGGAAATAGTATTTACCAATAGCGATGGCGACGAAGAACTCATTCGTCATTTCTCTGCCATTTCATCTGGCGCTAAACTCACTAGCTCAGAATTTAGTGTCGGTACGCCGCTCACTATAGATCCAAACGGTAAAGCTCGTTCAGTCGGATCATTTTCACTTGACTATGATGATTGTCAAAAATCTAATCATGATTTGAAATTTGACATTCTGATATCAGGTTTAGTTAAACGATCAAAAACGTCTTGCAATTAAAGGGTGACGAATGGTGTTTAATATAAAAAAACAATCTGGGTTCGCCATGGTAGAAGTGCTAGTTACGGCGGTTGTCGTAGCGATTGGTATTTCCGGCATGGGTGTACTCCTTCTTAAATCACTACAAGGCACTCAAGACAACGCTCAACGATCGCAAGCCATGTGGATCGTTCAAGATTTCGTCGGTCGTATCCGCGCAAACAGTGTAGGAGCTCGTGCTGGTTATTACGTTGTAAACGCACAACCTGATTGTACTGTTGAACCGGCCAAAATGTGCGCTGACCATCGCGATGAAGATGACAACCTTGTACAAGGTGCCGTATGCGATCCGGAAAACTATACAACAAATGATGGCGACGAAATGGCCATATATGACAAGTGGATAACAGCCTGCGGGACCAATGACGATATTTATACCTCTCCTGCTGATTTTATGGGTAATCCTCAATTAATATCACGTTGTATCGAAACATCTTCCAGAATCAGTACACCAACTGGAAACCAAGACTGTGTCAAATATCAGATAGATTTCACTTGGGATACACGTATAAAGCAATCCGGCGCAAACGCTGAGGATCGTGTATATAGTAATAGCTACAGTGAAGTTGTGGAGGTTAACTAATGAAAAGTATGAAAGGCTTCACTCTCATTGAATTAATGGTTGCCGTAGTCATCGGAGTCTTTCTCGTGACGGGTTTGATGAATCTTTTTATAACGATGAACCGCAGTGTCACGTTATCCGATGCTATGTCACAAAATCAGGAAACCGGTCGCTTTGCGATGGACTATCTCACTCAATTTACACGTCAAGCTGGTTATACAGACTCCCCGTCAGCATCCGGTTCCATTGATCCTTTGTTCACTGCTCCTGATTGCACACTGGATGGGGCCTGTACTGAGAATAACCCAAATACTATACGCGGCGACAGAGTCTCATTACAAATGTATGTCGCCTCAGGAAACCAAATGCAATCTTGCACAGGTTCTATCATTGACGGTCCCAGAAAATTCGCAAATGTTTTTTGGGTAAGTGCTGACGCTGGATCAGACCGTGAACTTCGATGTCGTACTGTAGATACTGATACCAATACGTGGATTGATCAAAGCGCAGTATCAATAGTAAGCAATATTGAGTTACTCGAACTTCAAGTGGGCGTTGCTGCTGATCCTACTCATCGTCACGCCTCACGGTACATCAACATGGAAACGTTTAATCCCATAGATAATACTATTGGGGTTTCTTCTATACGCAGTATAAAGCTAGGCATTCTCACGACGAGTCAGACAGAAGACAATGCAGCTCAAACCAACATTAAAGAAAGAAAATACGTTGTTCTTGATAGCCCTGTGCTGACATTCAATGATGGCGCTTTGCGCAGTATTTTCTCTAATACAATTGAACTACCAAACGCTATTGAATCCGCGTTTACTAACTAGGGAATAGGAGATTCATTATGAAGAACCAGCAGGGTTCAACCCTAGTCACCGCTTTGATTATCTTAACGGTAATCACTCTAGTCGCAGTGTACTCTCTAGAAAGCAGCAACATCCAAGAGAAAATGGTTGCCAATAGTTTATTTTCAACACTGACTTATCAAGAATGTAGAAACGAACAAGAAAGTAATGTTCGGTACTA
Organism: Bermanella marisrubri; assembly: GCF_012295615.1. Taxonomy (NCBI): domain Bacteria; kingdom Pseudomonadati; phylum Pseudomonadota; class Gammaproteobacteria; order Oceanospirillales; family Oceanospirillaceae; genus Bermanella; species Bermanella marisrubri. The sequence continues at coordinate 908,752 of NZ_CP051183.1, read as the reverse complement.
CAACTTAGATGGCGGCACCAAACGAGAAGAACTTTTAGTACTAAGAACGCTTAATCCTAGAGATGGCAATACCCCTTTAAGCAACACCTTAAAAACACAAAGCAAATCAGATATGAGCATTGAATGGAGTTACTTATCCGAGTCTCCTGCAGGTAAATCAGGAGTCGAAGTCGATATCCAGAGTCCGATTCGTGTGTATCAATATGAAAATGATTGCATAGCACAATTTCGCTTTGCACAGAGCAATCAAACACTCGGAGCCTTGGTTGAAGGTTTGAAGAGTGCTGGAAATATTAAATAGAGGTTGTTATGAAAATTCTTGTTATCTTTATGCTGATTTTATCTTCACTTTCTGCGGGTTTAGCCAACGCAAAATCCATGGAAATTAAGTCCATCGTTGTTGAGTATTATGAAAGTACAAACTCTGGGATTATTCGAATTCCTGATTGCAAAAGATGTGATTTCGATTTCTACGAATTCGACAATACTCTTGAAGTGAAGAAAGACCGAAAAAAAGGAAGTATAAAAGATTTATCTAAGGAATACTGGAAAGTAAATTTCTATACAGTATTTATAAAGCCCAATTCCAATAAAGTATTAAGAATTTATTATTAAAATGGAGCAAACAAATATGAAGTTCATATTCTTATTGTTAATCAGCATATTTTTTTGCACCAGTGCCCTATCTGATGATACAGAAATATACGGTGCAGCGGCCATTGACGAAGCAAATAGAGTAGACCCAAACGTTTTGTTTATAGTCGACACCTCAGGCTCTATGGATTTCGACGCAGTTTATTTTGATCAGCCGTATGACCCCAGTGTTACTTATCCAGGAAATTACAGCACAAATAGATTTTATATCGATGAAAATCAGGACCCTAATGAAGGTTTTGATTTATCTTTACTTCAAACAAGCCGATCGAATAATTGTGAGACAACAATAGAACAGTTAGCTGAAACAGGGAAAATAAGTGGGATCAAATACTACCAAATTCGACAACAGTACAAATGGTGGCAAGGCAAGTTCTCAGGACCGGAGGGATACCGAGACCTCCATCGATTATCAGATGGTGATATCACCTGCGATGGTGCATACGAGCACAGACTTTTCAGTGGTAATTACCTAAATTTTTATCATGACGATACCAATACCACAATCACTACCCGTATGGCTGCGGTAAAAAGTATTGTCTCGGATTTAACAAGAGACTTAAAAAACGTAAATCTTGGGCTAATGCGTTTCGATGGTGCTTATCAAGCAAGTAATGGCGGTGCGATCACCGTACCTGTTGATGATATTGATAACACGGGCGCACTCATTCGAAATAGCGTGGACTCATTTGAGCCATATTGGGGCACCCCGCTTTCCGAAACTCTTTATGAGGCACACCTCTACTTCGCCGGAAAGTCGGTAAAATTTGGTGACGACACATCACCAGAAAGCTCCGATGCTGCTATTGATGAAGAATCTAAATATATTTCGCCAATACAGCAGCAATGTCAGAAAAACCACATTATCTATTTAACAGACGGTGTCCCATCTGTAGATGTTGATGTCAATGCAGACATAAAAAAAATGATTGCTAGCTTAGGTGCGAATACAGGACTATCAAGTGATTGTAAAAACCATGGTATTGTTGCGGACAACGAAAACGATGAAAGCGGAATCTGCCTAGACGAGCTAGCTTATTACATGGCAAATGTCGATCATTCCGACAAACATGCTGGAATTCAAGTGGTGAATACACATGTAATTAACGCATTTGGTGACATAGAAGACGAAGATTCAACGTTTCTAAAAGATACTGCCAAGCTAGGCGGTGGGGGCTACTATAGAGCCGAAAACCCACTCGGTGTGGCCAGTGCGATAAATTCAATCGTTGCAGAAATATTATCATCTGATTCGACATTTACCGCGCCAGCAATATCCGTAAACGCTTTTAATAACTCTGAACACAGGGATGAGCTATTCTATGCTCTATTTAAGCCGCAAGATAATGCTAAGTGGGATGGCAACCTCAAAAAATATCGCCTGGGAAAGGATGGCAAAATTTACGACAAATACAAGCAAATAGCTATTGATCCATCTACAGGCTTCTTTTCGAAAAGCTCTAGAGATTTTTGGAATACAGCGCCTAAAGATTCTGATGAAGACGGAAAAAACGTAACGCTGGGCGGTATAGCCAACCTGATTGACCCAGCTAATCGTAAGATCTACACCAACAACGTCAATGATGCACTCGATACATTTAGAAATGAAGCGAGTGCAACATCGTTAGGCGTTTTAAGCAATCAAGTAGATACACTCAAAAACTGGGTTTACGGATACGAACAAGGCTCCACATCAAACTCACCTAGGTACTATATTGGCGACCCACTACATAGTGAACCTGTGGTAGTGACCTATGGCGGTACTGAAAAAGAGCCTGATAGTACCATTTACTTTGGAACCAATGAGGGCTTCATCCACGCGATCGACACTGATACCGGTCAAGAAGAGTTTGCCTTTATTCCAAGAGAACTTCACGATACTCAAATTACTTTATTTGAGAATACCGTCGACGCGGGAAATCGCCCTTACGGCATGGATGGCCCTATAACAACATGGATGTACGATTTAAACAGTAACAATGTAATATACGATGATAATGGTGCTTTGGAAGCAGGCGAGCATGCATACCTTTATGCAGGTATGCGTCGTGGCGGTCGAAACTATTACGCGCTAAATGTGACAGATCGCTCTAATCCTAAAATGCTTTTCAATATTGAGGGTGGAACGACAAACTTTGAACGTTTAGGGCAAACTTGGTCTGAAATGACCATCGCCAAAGTAAAGTTTGAAGGGAAGGATCGATTTGTTGCGTTTTTCGCGGGCGGATACGATACAAACCAAGATACGACGGATACAACAAGGACTAACGACACAACCGGTAATGCCATCTATATGGTTGATGCTAGAAAGGGTACTCGTCTATGGTGGGCAAGCAGAGATACCAATACTGATAATGATGATGGCGCTGGCACACCAAACCTGGTTATCAGTGAAATGAAAAACAGCATACCAGCTAGTGTTTCCGCCGTGGACATAAATGGTGACGGATACGTGGATTATCTATATGCGGCTGATACAGGTGGACGAGTTTTTCGCATTGATATCAAACAAGATAATAGCGGCGCATCAGACTTCGCAGAAGGCGGTGTCATTGCTGAGTTATCGGATAATACCAAGGCAGGAAATCGTCGTTTTTACAACAAGCCATCGGTTGCTATTGTTAAAGACAAGGATTATGGGGACTACCTAACAATCGCTTTAGGATCTGGCCATCGTGCGCACCCAATCTTAACTAAGGATGTAGAAAATCGTTTTTACGTTATCAAAGATTTTTACCCCTACGGGAAACCTAAAACTTACGTGAAAACGACGGAAGCAGCAGAAACTAAGACTTCCCTTGCGAAACTTGCCGATGGTACCTCTGAAGCGCCGAGTAAAAGTAAGGTATATAATGCAACCGCTCTTATGACTGGTGGCAAAACAAAGCTTACCAACGATATGAGACGCATAATGGCTGAAGGCGGTGGCTGGTATGTAAAACTCAATACAACTGGAGAAAAGTCTTTGTCACAAGCAACCACGTTTGCTGGTGCAGTTATTTTCACAACGTTTGCTCCAAAGGACACGACAAACGCCAGTCCTTGTGAACCGAATACAGGCGTATCCCGTGTCTATGCCCTCGATCAGCGATGGGCCATGGCTGCAGTGGATTTAGATAATGACGGCGATGTCGATGTCGATGATAGCAATAAAATACTCACAAACTCGGGTATAGCGCCTCGCCCCGTTGTCATTTACCGAAAAGGTGGTGGTAAATCTATTACCCTCGGAACGGAGAGTATTGACGATAGTCGCTTCAAAGAAAGCAGCACGGAGCAGTGTAATGCCAATAACTGCTACGTAACGCCAAATTACTGGAGAGAAAATGTTAAAGTTTACGAAGCACAAGAAGACACAGAAGAGACGACTGGAGGTTAGCTATGGTTTCTAGTGGTCAAAAAGGTTTCAGCCTTATAGAGCTAATGATTGTGCTGGCAATAATAGGCATATTGGCCGCGGTCATTATTCCGAACCAATCTGCTACTGTGAACAGAGCTTCTAGGGGTGATGGCATGGGCACACTACTGGATGTAATGCGCGCACAAGAAAACCATTTCGCCAATGACTTCACATATACAACGGATCTAACTGACCTTAACCTAAGCGACCCCTATGTATCTGGCGATTACAGTATTAGTGCTAGTAAATGTGATGATGGATCCGACTTAACTGCCTGTGTCAAACTGACCGCCACTGCGCAGGGAGGCCAAGCAGCAGACGGTAACCTCACACTTAATAGCCGTGGAGAAAAAACTCATAATGGCACTAACAAATGGATCAAATAACACAATTTGATGAATGAGTATCGCAAATAATCAAAAAGGGCCCTCGGGCCCTTTTTTCATTTTACGACTGCGTAATCACCCCTACTTCTGCTAAAATACGCCTTTCCAACACTGCATTTTTCATCAAGGGTTCATCCGTGTTTCAATCGTTCTCTCTCGACCAACGTATTCTTAAGGGTATTGAGGCACTGGGCTTTACTAAAGCAACAGATGTTCAACAGCAAACCATCCCTGAAGCACTCAAACAGCAAGACCTTATGGTCTGTGCCCGCACAGGCAGCGGTAAAACCGCCGCGTTTGTTGTCCCCATGCTGCAGCACTTGCTCACACATAAAGCCCCGAATTCAGGTACTCGAGCCCTTATTTTGGTGCCAACAAGGGAGCTCGCTAAGCAATTGCTCAAGCAATGCCAAGCTTTAGCAAAATTCACAGGCATTCAAAGCGGCATGATCACAGGTGGTCAGGAGTTTAAATTTCAAGCAGCTCTGTTCCGTAAAAACCCCGAAATCATCATTGCCACACCAGGTCGCTTGATCGATCACCTGAAGCAGAAAAAAGACCTGATGGAAGATGTCGAATACTTTATTCTGGATGAGGCCGATCGAATGCTGGATATGGGCTTCGAGGAAGATGTGCTGACCATCGCTAACGCCTGTTCAGGTAAAGCCAAACCACAAACTTTACTGTTTTCTGCCACTCTGCAACAACGTGGTTTAAAACATGTTATTAAGCAAATCCAAAACGATCCAGAAGAAATCGTTGTGGATAGCTTTCGTGGTGAGCACAGCAACATCGAACAGCACTACATGCTGGCTGATGATGATAAACACAAGCAGCGTATTCTTACTTGGCTATTGAGCAACGAAGAATATCGACAAGCGATCATCTTCACGAATACCAAAGAGAAAACTGAACAAACCTATCATTTCCTCAGCTATCACAATGTAGAAGTTGGCTACCTACATGGCGATATGACGCAGGATGAGCGTAATCATGTGATGACTCAAATGCGCAATGGTCGCTTTAAAGTTTTGGTCGCAACCGATGTGGCCGCTCGAGGCTTGGATATTCAAAGCATAGATTTGGTTATTAACTTTGATATGGCCCGCAGTGGTGATGATTATGTACACCGCATCGGTCGAACTGGACGCGCAGAGGCTAGCGGTAGCGCTATTTCCCTAATTGATCATACAGAATGGAATCTAAAGGCGGCTATTGAGCGTTACCTGCGCGTGAATATGAACCACAAATACGTGAAAGCCATCGCCGGCAACTATAAAGGCCCGAAAAAAGTAAAAGGTAACGGCAAGGCAGCGAGTAAGGGCAAACCCAAAAACAAAAAAGACGGGAAAAAAGGCCCTCAGTCGAAGGCACGTCCGACTAAGGGTAAACGAGACAACTCGAATAAGAAGAAACCTACTTCTAAACGCACCATATGGGGAGATGGTACCGCTCCTTTCAAACCGAAAAAGAAGCCGGAAGCATAAGCTTCCGGTTATCGGTTATTCCTCTTCGAAGATGACACCCACCTTCAATTTTTTCGCTTCGTAGATGGCTTCGCCGTCTACTTTCACAGTGCCGGTTGCAACTGCCACCGCCATCTTCTTGTTCTTCAGTAAACGTTCTAGCTCAATATGAAAGCTCACTGTTTCAGCATGAGGACGTACTTCACCGAAAAACTTCACTTCACCAATACCCAAGGCTCTTAGTTTTCCTTGATGACCTTGCGCAGCCAATATGGCACCTAGGCTTTGCCACATACCTTCGATACCCAAGCAGCCCGGCATGATTGGATCGCCCGGGAAATGGCACTTAAAGAACCATGCGGTTTCTTCAACAGGCATTTCGGCAATCACCATGCCTTTGCCCTGCTCTCCCCCTGCAATATTCAGTTCGCGTATATGTTTGATCACGCTTAACTCATCAATAGGCAACTGAATATGTACACCTTGCTGTGATAACTCTTCCAGCAACTCTGCTACAGACACATCTTGAATTTTGTTTGTAATAACGGCAGACCTTTCTTGCATAGTGACAACCTCATTTCAATAAGCGTACTCTAGTGCAGCGAAGCGCATGACACTTAACCTCATGCGCCAGCTAGTTGACTCTATGTCTCAATGGGGTAACCCAAGTGATCCAAACAAACCTTTTGCCATACGGCACAAGCCCGTAAAATCAGCGCTAGAATTACAATTAAAAAGGATGCTTATGAAGCACTTACTTACCTGTATGGCATTGCCGTTAGTGTTAACAGCTTGTGATCAAGCCTCTAACAGCCAACAGCCAAGCCAACCCAGTTACCCTGTTACGAAGAGTCCCGACTGGTATCAACAGGGACAAGCGAAAGTGACCCAGCAAAACCAAGCTTGGCAAAACATTCAAACGGAAAAAGGCTCTGCAAAAAATGCAATCTTTTTTGTCGGTGATGGGATGGGCATCAGCACTATAACCGCTGCACGAATTTTAGCTGGCCAAGAACGTGGCCAAAGTGGTGAAGAATACAACCTGAGCTTCGATCAATTCCCTTTTTCAGGACTTAGTCGCACCTATAACGTTGATGCACAGACGCCAGACAGCGCAGGCACTATGACCGCCATGATTACCGGTGTTAAAACCGATGCAGGTATCATCAGTATTAATGAAAAAGTTCAGCGCGGGAATTGCGAAAGCAGTAAAGGCAACGAACTCATCAGCGCTTTAGAGCTGGCGGAAATGGCGGGCCTATCAACGGGCATTGTTACAACCGCTCGTATTACACACGCCACACCGGCAGCTGCGTATGCAAAGAGTCCCGACCGGAACTGGGAAGACATAAGCGATATGCCGCAAGAAGCCATTGACGCAGGCTGTGAAGACATTGCGAGTCAATTAATTTACTTTAAAGATCGCGTTAAACAACGCTATGGAAAAGATATAGATGGTATTGAAGTGGCGTTCGGTGGCGGGCGTCGTCATTTTCTACCCAAACAAGCAGAGTTCAATAGTGCTGATGCTCAAAGTGATATAGAAGGTGATCGCACTGATGGCCGCCATCTTATTGAAGAGTGGCAGAGTCTTTATCCACAAGGACAATACATCATTGACGAAAACGGATTGAATACCGCTAACCCCAAGCAAACGCCTATCTTGGGTCTATTCAACGAGTCTCATATGCACTATCACCAAGACAGACACAATGATCGATCAGGTGAACCCAGCATTGAGCTTATGACACAAAAAACCATCGAGATTCTAAGCCAAAATGAAAAAGGCTACCTGCTCATTGTCGAGTCTGGCCGGATCGATCACGGACACCATGCAGGTAACGCCTACAACGCCCTACACGATACCATTGCACTATCAAAAGCCGTTGCACAAGCACAGCAACAAGTGGATACAAAAGAGACTCTGATGATGGTGACCGCTGACCATAGCCATGTATTTACCATGGCAGGTTACCCCAAGCGCGGTAATCCTATTTTAGGCAAAGTCGTTACCGTGGGTGAAGATGATATTCAATTAGCAGACGATGGCATGCCCTACACCACCCTTGGCTATATGAATGGTCGCGGCATGATGCACTTTGGTGACGAAACCAATGCAGGTCTGAGTTATAAAAATGAGATCAATGCCGGCCGTCATGACCTTCATGATTTGGATACAACACAAGCCGGTTATCACCAAGAGGCGTTAGTGCCTTTAAGCTCAGAAACTCACGGTGGTGAGGATGTTGGAATTTATGCTATTGGCCCCGGAGCTCATTTGGTCAGCGGTGTTCACGAACAAAATGTGATTTTTCATATTCTCGATCACGCACTAAATTTGCAAACACAGCGTCAGTAACTCAGTTACGAAACATCTTTGGTCCGCGGGGTAAACCAAGCTTGCCACGCGGGCAATATTCGCATCATCATGTAGGTAAAAATAGCGCTAAATAATAACAGGCTGAGCGTACTCACTTGCCAATCTAGTGTATAACGACATAATGCGAGCCAAGCAAAATATCCAATGACACTGTATTGCAGCCACAACATGAAAACCTGATACTCATCAGGCAAATTGCCATTCATTTTGCGCCCTACTATCAGTCCGATAAAAGCACAAATGTTCACAACAAACCCCACCACAAAAAACGAAGCAATGACAGCCAGCGGACTCCAGTCAGAAACTTGTGCCGATTTAGCAGGACCTGACCACAGAGCGTCCCAACTCACTGCTAAAATTAAACCGAACGTTACGAAATGTTGCGAATGAGACTCCGTTTCTTGTTGTAGCCACTCTGAAACCAAAAAGTGAGCTATCAATAAAAACGCCACTAGGCCAATAACGGGTGTTACTACAGGTAAAGCGGAGACGCTGTAATACGTCATCGCGTAGCCGAGTGCAGGAAAAAAAGTATGAGTAGCCGTAACCCCAGCAATCCAAAACGAAACTGCAGAAACAAGGCTAAGGTGTTGCGAACGAGTCAGTGTTGCCAATAATACATCAGCACCAATGCCCAACCCCATCAATAAACAGGCGGTATAAAACGATAATTCCATGGTACACCCTTTTTTATAAGGAGCAGTGTGACCATGGCGTATGACAAAAATATAACTAAAACATTAATAACTGATGACGACACTCAATTTTCCGCCATTAGCATTTTTTCTTGACGCTTATTATAAACAAATAAGCCTTTTGCATTCAGTAACACATCGCTATGCAAAACCTTTTTTTGCTCTTCAACGGAAAGACCAGATCCGTGGTGCTCAAGCTTTCTTAATAGCAGCGCCATGAGTTCTCGGTATATCCCTTCCACTTGTAAAGACTCTTCTAGGTCTGCATATTTTTGAGCAATTTGCACGAGCTCATCAATTTGATCGAATAACTGATGTGATAACTTCTCAGGCTCATGGACTTCGCCAAAATGCGTCAAATACATCACCTCTGGATCATAGCTGATAAGGCGCTGAATTGAACGTTTCAGCTTATCGGGATCGAACTGGACTGGAGTAGTTGTTGGAATGATAAAAGGTTTGCCGTTGTGATCCAGTTCCTTGTATGCAAGACCAAATGTATCACCTGTAAACCAACCTTGGGTTTGTTCATCAAAGATACAAAAATGATGATCAGCATGCCCCGGTGTGTCGATAAAGTGTAAACGACGTAGACCTAATATGACATCACTATTGTCTTTCATGACTGTCACACGGCGTTCATCCACTGGTAATAGCTCTCCGTAAGTACGTTGAAATTCTTGTTCACCATAAACAGCTGTGGCGCCCTGCTGGAGCTTGGAGGGATCAATCATGTGGCGTGCGCCCTTCTCGTGAACCAAAAGCTGAGCATGGCCCAACGACTCCATCAATTTACCCACACCTCCGGCATGATCCAAATGCACATGGGTAATGATGATAAAATCCACCTGCTCTGGGCTAACCGCTTGCTGTTCCAAGAATGCCAAAATTAATGGCACCGTATCATTGGTACCTGTTTCGATAATCGCCCAGCGCCCCTCACTTTCAATGGCATAACACGCAGCCATTTGCTTGCGCTGAAATCCAGTATCCAAGCAATATACTTTTCCCGGTAACGAAATGGCTGACATAACCTACCTCTTTACTTAGTAAGATTAGGCCCTTGGTATTGCCTAAAGGGCGAAAATAAACGAGTTTGCCAAAATATGTACGAAAAATGTGGTCATAGTTCGCCAATATACTCACGAATATTGCTGGGTTCAGAAGAATTGTTACAGCCTGCTAAACTCAAACCTATGTCCGAACAAAAAATAGACACTCAGGATTTTATACAAAATCCAATACAATTTTATGGCACCATGGCTATCGTCTTATTGATCATAGTCACGGGACTATTTGTATTATTAAATCATTATCAACAGCGCCAATCCCTGCTCGAAGAGTACGTCGATCAACAAAGTCAACGAATACAGGAACACCTTTCGCAAGTATCCGCACAGTTGGCGCTCGTTGCAAAAAGTACCTCTAGCCAAGTGGCTCGACAAGGCTTCCGGATGGGGATTAAAGAATACTCTACTGAGCGCGGAGAACTTACCAATGCTCAACGAACAGCAGTCAGCGATCTAAATCAAAGCGAATATACTTTAAACAATACGCAGCGCCGACTTTGGTATGACTATAGAATCCAATCATCATCACCAGAAGATACGACTTATTCCCGTATGCACGAAACATTTCACCAATGGTTCAAAGGAGTGTTGGAAACACTCAAACTCGAAGACTTATTAATGCTAGACCAACCATGGAAGACAATAATCTATAGCGTACAGAAGCAGCAAGATTTTGCGATCCCGTTAAAGTCTAGCCATCCAGAGTTTTATCAATACCTATTTAACAAGTCAGAGGGTAGACAAGAATCCTATTTTTATGATCAAGACAATCAGACACTATTTCTATACGAACCTATTTATCATGGCAATCAACTAGAAGCATATTTAATTGCGAACATACAAGTAGATAGCCTCTTATCTAAGCTCAACAATGTAGAAAGTCGCTCAGCCAAGTTTAAGATTACCCCAGGTTTAGAAGACTCAATCCAAAATCAAATGAACGCTCAATCTCCTTTTCCGATATCTGGAAAAGTGGTGGACTGGCAATGGCCATGGCCTATCTTACTCGTCATGAGCCTTAGCTTGATTGTACTACTTATATTATTTTTCATAGGCCTTGCTCGTGCTCAACATACAGCTTTAACCAAAAATCTTCACACGACAGAGGACTATCTATCGCTGGATTCCGATCAAACGAAAATGTATAGCAGCAAAGTAATTAAGCAGTTGGTGAATAAACTTAATCAAGAAAAAAATACACTTTCTACTGAATACCACAATATCGAAGATCAACTTGAACAAGATCTAGACAGTATTGAATATTTAATCAACCAAACCAATGATGAGCTCAATCATCAAGATGAAAATGAATTTATTCATCAATTAGAATTGTCTGGTGATAGCTCTAAAGTTAAGGAAAGTAATAAAGCGAATGGCTCACATAAAGACGAAATAGTAAATAAAAGTACTAGCGATAACCAATCAATTCATCCTCAGATTGAAGATAACTCAGTTGACTCTAAGCTTCATGAAAACACAATTAATACCCTCTCTCCTCAGCAATTGAATGAACATAGTCATAAACTGATTGAACGTAATCGAAGTCAATCACAAGAATTAAGCCGTGTCTTACAACATGCTAGTGAGCAAGTCAGTCACTTAGCAAAAGATAGTGAAAACGTTTATGGCATACTAGAAAATATTCAGAATATCGCCGAGCAAACTAATTTGCTGGCGCTCAATGCCGCGATAGAGGCCGCCCGAGCGGGAGAACATGGTAGAGGCTTCGCAGTGGTTGCAGACGAAGTTCGAAAGCTAGCTCAGCTGTCTCATGACAGTACCAATCAAATAAAGAACACCATTGATCAGCTAAAGAACGACTCGGAAGAATCTGTGAAGGCTATGGAATCGGCCCATAAGCTCACACAAGAAAATGAAAGACAAATGCAAGAGTTAGAAAAATTACTGAATCAATATATGAATATAAATAGTGAAAATGACGATAGTGATCATTTGGATAATCTAAAGAAAATGATTCTTGAAAAACTATATCAGTCACTAGAAATGCGCCGAACCCAACATCAGCGCATGGAACAGGTATTAAAAGCTCATAAGCAGGTAAAAATAAAAAACGAGCGAATCAAAAAACTCATTAAAGCCACTATGGGGCAATCCCGTTAGTCTTTACTAAACCAAATATTTCCATATTGGCTAGTGGCCTTCTGTTCACTATTATCTGTATCTGTCATGATCGCTACTGCATCAATATAGCGATAAGCCTCTTGGTTTTTCTCATCACTGCCTTTATCGCCAAAGTAACGAATAAGATCTTGATAAACATTACGTTTATTGGCATACCAAGTTCGAGGGGCACTTTCTTTTCCCTGAACCGCAAGCATGACAACATTCTCACCAGCAAAAGCATTGTTCCAAGTTTGCCCAACGGTTTGCTGGCTAGAGTAAACATAGTTAAGGGAAATGGTACTCCAGAACTGCCAACCTCCATCGATAACAACATAGATTCGAGCTACGTAGTCGTCTCCAGACTTTTTTGTTTCGTTTAGCGAGGATAAGAGAGATTCGGTTGACCAAGACCAATTAAGGAAAGGTGTTTGGAGTAAATCTATACGCTGCTCTTTAGCTATTCCAGAGGCACTGGACTCGCTAATAGCTTGCAAATATCGCTCTCCGTCTGAGTTTTTCCATTGATATTGAGTCTCGCCAGAAAAGGATTTACTTTGCCACTCAGATAGAGAAGCCTTTTGAGTATCTAAAATGACTTGGGCTTGTGTGGTAATAGAAAAAACAACCATCAACAAGGTATATACGCTACGCAACGAGCAATAACTTAACTCGCTGAAGCGTCTGTAACGACGCATGACTTTTTGCTTCAATTTCTAACTCCAACTGTTCAATCATATGAAATATTTCAGCTTGATCATAAAACAGATTTTTTAAAGTAGGAATGAAAGATTGAGCATGTTCAAATTGTTGCTTTTTTAAATAGGCTTCCAATTCAGCAATCATATTTCCTTTTCCTTTGGAGGAGCCAGCTAGGGCTATTAGGACATTACTATTATTTTTATTTATATATTTAGATTACACATTCAAATAGTGAAAGCAAACTGTGTTGGGAATAAGGCTTAAATGGGCTACTATTGTCTAATATTTTAGACACAGTGTATGTTATTCATGGATTTTCAAACCCGACTTCTTGAAGAAAGCGATGTATCACAGATACTAACCCTGCAAAATCTGTGCTTTCCAGAAGTAGAGCCCGAATCCGATATAAGCTTTATTAACAAAATAAAGCAGAGCCCTAGTACTTGTTGGGGAGTATTTAAAGACGGCACACTAAAAGCCTATTTGATCGCCATTCCGTGGAGGACTGGGCGGCCACTGAGCCTCGACCAAATAGATGTTTTGTGCGTAAACCCAAATTGCCTGTATCTGCATGATTTAGCTGTTTTGCCTGAAATGCGAGGTACAGGTGCAGCGCAAACACTATTAAAATACTTCTTTAAGGCACTGCTCAAAAAGAAGTTTAGCAGAGCAGCACTGGTTGCAATCCAAGGCTCCAAACCTTACTGGGAACGGCAAGGGTTTTCAGTACAAGCTAGTTCAAATGCAATAAATGAGAAGCTTGCCAGCTATGGTAGCGAAGCATTTTATATGGAATACCATTGTAAATAGTTAAGCAATAAAACCATCAAAAGGTTCAATCATGACCTCTTCGTCCTGCTCGACGTGTCCTCGTTCTTGTTCCAAGACAATGTAGCAATTCGCTTGACTCATACTGGTTAATAGCCCACTACCTTGACCACCTGTTGCTTGAACCCAAACCTGTCCGGATACATCGGTATGATAAATGGCACGCTGAAAATCGGTGCGTCCAGGACGTTTACGCAATGGTTTAGTTGTTTTGGCTTTAATCCTTATTCTCGACTTATCTTGTTCACCTTGTAACTTGCGTAATATGGGAAAACCTAATTGATGCAACGTCACCATAGAACTAACCGGATTCCCTGGTAAACCAATGAAATAGCTGGAAGGCAGACGTCCAAACGCAAAAGGTTTTCCGGGTTTAATGGCTACTTTCCAAAAATCAATTTGACCCAGTTCTTCAACCACTTGCTTACTGTAATCCGCCTCGCCTACCGAAACACCTCCTGAAGTGATGACCACGTCTGCTAGTTCGTCGGCTTTTCGAAACGCATTTCGTAATTCCTCAAGATCGTCACGGACAATTCCTAAATTAATGACCTCAACACCAAATCGCTCTAGCATTGCACTTGAAGTAAAACCATTACTTTCATAAAACTGGCCAGGAGCAAGCGGTGTTCCTGGTATTTGCAGCTCATCCCCTGTGCTAATAACCGCAACTTTAAGGGGAGAAACAACACTAACCTTAGACAAGCCCAGTGATGCTAAAAGGCCAATATCTGCGGCCTTCAGACGGTGCCCCTTTTTGAGGACACAAGCACCCTTAGCAATATCTTCTCCTTTAGGTCGCACATTTTGACGAGAGCTGGCCGCTTCACGAAAACTCACCGTATTGTATAAACTGTTATTGTCACTCTCGACGTTAGCATTTTCTTGCATGATTACGGCATCTGCGCCTTTAGGTATTTCGCCGCCCGTCATGATGCGAACACACTCTCCTTTCTTTACTTCGCCCGTGAAAGGGTGCCCTGCATACACAGTGGCAATTACAGTGAGTGAAGCGGTAGAATCCTCAGCCTTCATAGCATAGCCGTCCATAGCACTGTTATCAGCGTGCGGAATATCAAAAGGGCTAACCACATCCTCTGCAAGGATTCTCCCCAAAGCCTTATCAATCGAGAGGGTTTGCGGTAAAGAATTTAGTCTTGTTACTTGATGAAGTATTTGCTCTAGAGCGTCATCTAAAGGCACTAAACTAGGGTGAGAACAACTATCCACTGGCGATTTACCCGTGTTGATACATGATATGAATTAGTCTATCAGCCAATTGGACCGACTCAAAAGACTATATTGTCGCTAAATAGCTAAAAAATCATAAGATTTAAAGGTACAATATGGCCAAAAAACAAATAGCATCTTATGAATAAAATCCTGATTATTGACGACCATCAAGTCTATTTAGATGGACTTGAGCTGATCGTGCAATCTCATCTGGAAGAGACATTTGTATTAAAGGCAACGGACTACCAAACAGCACACGAAATTTTGCTAGCGCATCCCGATATTGACTTAACACTGATCGATTTATCTTTGGGGGAATCATCAGGTCTTGAAGTATGGAAAGAGCTTAAGCACATTCATGGCCCTATTCCTGTGGCCATTCTTTCAGCATCAGAAGAAGACGTTGATATAGCGCGTTGTAAACGCTTGGGCGCATTAGGCTTCATAAAAAAATCATCGGACAACGCTGTACTCACTCATGCCATTTCTAAAATGCTAGATGGTGAACCCTACTTTCCATATGATTTGAGCAATATTCCGAATATTGAATTAACCCCACGTCAAAGGGAGGTCCTTCAGTTATTGGCCCAAGGTTTACCCAACAAAGCAATCTGCCGAGAACTGAATATGAGTGAAGCTACAGTAAAAACTCACCTGCGCACTATCTTTGCTTTGCTGAACGTAAATACACGAACTCAATGCGTAAACGTCGCTCAGCAATACAGTTTGATTTAGACACAAACAGTGTTTATTCATCGACTTGTTTAGAGATCAATGCACTACGCAGTCTTGAAGGGCTTACAGGCTTGGCAAGTCTCACTAAATCAAATCGATCGGCAGTCTCCTGTACTTGCTTAGACTGACTACCAGAAACTAAAATCCCATTAGGCATGTAATCATGCATGTCTTGTATATATGAAAACAAATCATTAGCCGTTCCGTCTTCTAAATACATATCTGAAAGGACCCAATTAGGTTTCGTGTGCAGAATGGCTTTCGCCTCTTCTATTGAATGTGACGTTAACACATCCCACCCCCATCGAATAAACCATTGCTGATATTGCGACAATAAGCCTCCGTCATCGTCAACAATGAGTATTTGGGCTGAAGATTCCTTAGATTTAGTGGATGTTGCTTTGGGTAAAGTAATAATGAACTTGGCACCATCATCATTTACCAGTTTTACATCATGACCGAGCTTGTGACTTAATTCTTTTACAATTGCGAGTCCTAATCCTAGCCCATCGTCTTGCTGGCCTTCTAAGCGCGAGAATGCATCAAATATATGCTCATGGGCATCGTCGGGTATGCCCTTACCATCATCGGCAATGATAATTAATGTAGAATCTTGCCAACTCTGGGAGAGGATATTTATGTTCTTAGCATTACTATGGTTTAAAGCGTTCTGAATAAGATTACTAAAGATTCGCTGCAAAGCCGCAGGATCTGAATGCACTTGCTCATCGGCAACATTGCAATGAAAAGCAATCCCCAAACTATCCGCTTTTAATTTTAAAGGGCTCACAATACTTTCAATTAAAGGTTTAACATGAACAACCTGTCTATTAATTTCCATTAAATCCAAGTTTATACGGGACATATCCAACAGCTGAGTAAACATGTTAGACATATTACTGGATGCTGTTTTTAGCTTTTTAATACGCACATCTTCAAGATCATGGTCGAGGCTCTCAACCAGCATATTTATCGCCTGCATCGGCTGTCTTAAGTCATGGCTTGCAGCCGCTAAATAACGATTTCGCGACTCGATTTCTGCTTTTGCCTGCTTTTCATTAAGGGTTAATAAATACTGATGAAGAAATTGCCCCCGTTGAGCATATGAAAGTATCCAAGCGCTCACAATGCCAGCAAAATACATCGCCACCAAAAAAGTAACATTATTAAGGTAAACAGGCATACTAAAATGCATTAATGGCTCACTAAATGCGTACGCTAAAACCATAATCGCATTGAGCAAAGAGGCGAGTACAATCGGCAGCCCCATGACCACAAAACCGTAGGTCATTATGATCATCAAGCCTTCATAAGGTAGCCAGCTATTGTTGATATGTGTGAACCAGATGATCCAAACAACCGACAAACCGACTATTAGGAAAACACTAGAATAAATCCAAAGATAAAATCTAGGCGGACGGAAATACAGCCAAAGGCAAGCAAGAACGATCAGTGGTATTGCTAAAAATAACCGAACAGAGATGGTCTGTACTTCGATATGTCTTGGTAAAAGATAGACGTCTAAAATGGCAAATATAATTAAGAAAATAATGCTGGATATGCCAACAGCAGGTACCCGCTGAAGAATACGCTTCTTTAAATACGCTTTATATTCGCTTTCAATGTGCTTGGGAAAGCCAAAAAGATACCCTCTTTCATTAATAAGAGAGAGTATCTGCTTAATGTCATTTTCGAATGGCTTGTGCTGATTCATGGTGGGGCAGTTTGCCCCACTCACTCTGATTGGGCAAGGCCTTGATCAAGTGCTTTTACCATGGACAACTGATTCTCATCAAAGTACTGATCTGCCACACTCGATTTTTCGCGTTCCAATTGCGCCTGGGTAAAGCCTTGGGACTCTAAGGCAGCTATCGCTTGGCGATATGCCGCATAACGCTGCTTGAACTGAAACTCTTGTTTATAATGATTCACAAGGTTTTCGGCTTCTTCTGCACTGTAATTTGTATAAGCGAAATTAGATAACTCATCCAAAGTAGGAGATTGAGCCAACAGCTCAGTTAAAGCCTGTGATCGTTGTGCTTGCTTTTCTTGTTCAACAATATGCTCTCGCATATGCTCCGGCAGTTGCGCTTGCGCTAATTGACGTTGCTGCTGCTTTTCTAAATCACTCAATTCATCGTTAAGGCCAATAGACTGATTACGAATGGTGTAATCACCATAAGCTTCTTCATCCATGAAAAAAGCCGTTGCCTCGGCTTCGCTCATATATTGCCTGCGCAGATCTTTCAATTGAGTGAGTGCATATTTCAACTGTGCGTGTCGATAGCTTACATCAGCCTCGACTTTGCTCTGATCAATAGGCTGCGCCATTAAATCTAAGCTCGCCTCTTTAAACGCTAGATAGTTTTCAAGTACCTCACGAGCCTTTGTCGCTGCAGGCTCATCTAAATCACGGGCGATATACAACTGAATCCGACGAATCGCTTGCTCTGGAGTTACTTGACCAACTGAGCTCAAAAAATAATCAAAAAAGGATTTTAATTGAATATCAACGATAAGCTCGCCGAATTCATCAGTACGAAGCTGACCATCCACTTCCGTACCTTCTGCATCGGGAGCAAAAGGTGTTTCAAGTTCAGAAAAATCCAGAGGTTGCTCTGCCACTTGCCGAGCAAGTTCCGGTGCAAATCTCATGGGATTTTGGTTTAAGTTAAGTGTTCTTGGCGATATTTCCACCGCGATAGGGTCCCGGTTTAATAACCACAAGCCACTAAAAATAACGAATAAAACTAAAATAAAGTAAACAACTTTCACACTACTTTCCTACAGCACCATTAGTCCCGAGAGAAGGATGGCAGCCTAGTGTCTAGGCTGCCATTCCATACAAAGGTTAAAAGACTACAGACCTTTACCTTTCAGACGGTTCGCATGTTTACGATATAAAGACTTTGGTTCAGTCCAGCCGTGAGTACCAAACACATGATTGATAGCATCAACATGGTTTAAATGGTAATCATCACCTATTACCTGACCAAAATAAGTCGCACATACACCGACAAGACCATCACTCTTTTCGCTACCAAAGACCTTATCTGTGATCGCTAGGAAAGCATCTGATACATCAAATACGTTGGTAGTTGGATCATCACCTGTCCAAGAGAAAAGCTTGATATTGCGGCCTTTAATCGTATGGTTTTCACCACTTTTCGCGCAGTAACTGCTGGTATTTACACCCCATGGAGTATAAGCATTTACTTCAGCAGTACCCGGCGTTGTAAGTGTTTCCAACGCTTCTACGGAATCTTGACGGAAATCCTGACCATCGGAAGAAATTGCGTCGACGAAATCACCCACTGCATTAATAACAGAAGCCACTGTAGTCTCCGCTACACTATCTGCTGGCAGTACACCACGGATGAAATCAGCTACTTTAGAACCTTTATTCACACCGTTGATTGATGTGATCGAAGCAATGTACTTACTGTAATCGCCATAGTTCAAAAGGATACGCGCCGTAGGAGAACCTTGCGAGTGGGCCATGATGTTCACTTTACCTGTACCAAAACGCTCAGCACACTGCTTCACTTGCGGAGCCAATTCAGCTGCACGCTCAAAGCTAGAGTGAAAACTGCTTACTGATGCAATGCACACTTTGGCACCGTCTTTGGTTAGGGCATAAGGAATACCATAGAAATAGTCCACTATATTACCCAAGCTGTCCCAACCAGATACACCATGAACCAACAAAATTGGATGCTTGGCTTTGGTATATCCCCACCATGCGAAGGTGTTTGAGGATGCAACAGACAGGGTCAACACACATATTACGGCTAATAAAGCACGCATAATGGGCCTCCAGTTTTTATTTTTATTATTGGATTGGGACCGGGTCTCCTAGCTTAATGCAAAGCTTTGGACGGCCACCTTTAGGCTAGTCACGATAGCCTCGGGCCACTATAAACGAGCTCAATATTGTCACCATCGCCCAAATGGTGGTGTCAATTCACGCCAAGCATTTGCTAAATCATGACCACATGAGGCAATATCTGCCTATAGCGTTTTTCTTAAAGGTACGCACCATGTCCAAACAAAAAAGTGACGTTTTTTCAGCACTTAACCTCGCAGTTTTAACCGTTTCTGATACCCGCACCGAAGAAAATGACACGAGCGGACAATTATTAGTAGAAAAGTTAAAAGAGGCGGGCCACAAGCTAAGCGATAAAAAAATCGTCATAGACGATATATACAAAATCCGAGCGGTGATCAGTCAATGGGTAGCCGATGATGGTATTCAAGGTATTTTGGTGACAGGTGGTACCGGCTTTACTGGTCGCGATAGCACCCCAGAAGCGGTCACCCCGCTATTTGATAAAACCGTAGAAGGCTTTGGCGAACTATTTCGCCAAATAAGCTTTGAGCAAATAGGCACCAGCACCATTCAAAGTCGAGCGGTCGCAGGCTTGGCCAACGGTGTGATTATTTTTTGTATGCCAGGCTCTACCAATGCTTGCCGCACAGCATGGGATGATATTATTAGTGCCCAACTGGATAGCCGCCAAGGTCCGTGTAACTTTGTTGCTCAGCTTAAAAAAACCGAAATTGAAAACTGTCGCTCACGGGGATAATGCATGAGCTTTACACACTTAAATCAAAACGGTGAGGCCAATATGGTGGACGTGAGTGAAAAGTCCACCACAACCCGTATTGCTCGTGCTGAAGCCTATATTGAAATGCAACCTCAGACACTGCAATTAATCCTAGATGGAAAGCATCATAAAGGCGATGTTTTTTCAGTTGCACGTATTGCAGGTATTCAAGCTGCGAAACAGACTAGCCAACTTATTCCATTGTGCCATCCGCTTATGCTGAGCAAAGTGCAAGTAGATTTCGAAGTACAGGCTGATAATAATCGAGTTCGTATCGAAAGCTTATGCAAACTCGCTGGTCAAACAGGCGTTGAAATGGAAGCCCTTACCGCTGCCAGTGTTGCCGCATTGACCTTATTTGATATGTGCAAAGCGGTCGATAAAGCCATGACTATTAGCGGCGTACGTGTACTCGAAAAACATGGTGGTAAAAGCGGCCACTATCAAGCTAGTGAAAACAGTTAGACAGTGATTATGAAAATTCTTTTTTTTGCACAACTGAAAGAACAACTAGGGATCGACTCAGTGGATGTCCATATCTCTGAGCAGACCACCGCAAAACAACTGCTACAGCATTTGGTGAAGGAAAATCCACAGTGGCAAGCTTTTCTTGAGCGAGACGACCTAATGTGTGCCGTGGATCAAGTCATGTTAAGCCCACAAGACATTCAAAACCAGCCGATTGCCAATACTCAAGAAGTGGCCTTTTTTCCGCCGGTAACAGGTGGCTAGTATGAATAAGATTGCCGTTCAAGAAGCAGACTTTGATATTGCTCAAGAATACCAAGCCATGCGTCAGGATAACCCTAACGATGGCGCCATTGTATTCTTCACTGGCTTGGTTCGAGACTTTAACCAAGGGAAAAACGTAACGGGCTTATTTCTTGAACACTACCCCGGCATGACGGAAAAGTCTTTAGAGAACATCGTAGAGCAAGCCAAACAGCGCTGGCCAATTAATCGCGTTAGTCTTATTCATCGCATTGGTCAGTTGCATATCAGCGATCAAATTGTATTTGTCTCCGCCAGCAGCCCCCATCGTGAAGCCGCATTTGATGCATGTCGCTTCATCATGGATTACTTGAAGCACGAAGCGCCATTTTGGAAAAAAGAAACCACACAAGAGGGTGATCGCTGGGTAAAAGCGAATCAAAAAGACAAAGACGCGCTTAAGAAGTGGTGATCTTTAATGTAGCGTGTCGCGAGCATAGCAGCGACTGAAGGGTGGTATTTTGATTTAACCCGTTAGACACGCCTTGATCTTGAAACACGATCAAGGCCAGAGCTTAAAGTAACTTATTAGAGGTGCCCTAAAGCTTTAACTGAGCTTGGCAATGGGCCGTCAACGTAATTTGCTGTACTTCCGGCTTTTGGTGATACTGATCTAGTCCCATTCGACGTAAAAAATACATCAACATGGCTTTACGCACATGAACGGTTTTACGATATTCGCCGTTCTGTTCTGTCATTTCATAATCAAGCGCAATCAAATGTTTTCGATTCTCTTCTAACCGCGCATCAGGTTGAATCTCAACATCCACAAAAGCATTCCAGTCTTCATCTTCAATATCGTAGTGGTCTGCACCGTCCAATAACTCACCACCAAATGCAGGATCGATACGGCTTAAAACAAAATCTCGAAAGCCTTGGTTTTTTTCACAATAAGCCCGCACATGCCAACGAATACCATCAAAAACCAAATGGTGTGGCTGAATAATGCGTTGACTAAAATTGGGATTGCTCACTGATGCATAATCAATCTTCAAACGCTTTTGTTCGCGGATAGCCAGCAGAATTGGGCGAACAAATGCAGGATCGATACGTCGCTTCGGTAACGGTAGCTCAGATACCATGGCATGGTCAGCGATGATTTGCACATAATCTTGCAACGTGCCATCACTAAATTGAGCAACCATTTGCGGGGTAGGAATATAGGCGCGCTTTTCACCACTGTATGCAATATTGTCTGGATAAAGTTCTTTATATTTTTTAATGATTATTTCAGCTAAGCGATCACTGATTTCAAACTGGGATTGGATTTGCTTGGCACTCACGCAACCTTCCCAGATCAGCATGAGCTCTAAGAACGCAAAGCGTTTATGTTCAGTTGCACTGCTATTTTCCTTTTGCGTCAAGTAACCTTCCACGCTCTATGCCCTCACGCTTAATCCCTTGTTTTTAGCTTGCTCAGTCGTCTTCACTAAACTCAAGCTCCGCTGTTTCCATCACATGCTTGGGTAACTCTTTTTTCGAGCGCACACCTAAGTCTTTAAATTTATGAGCCTGACTCAATAGGTTACCACGGCCTTCTTTTAATTGATTCCAAGCGGTGTCATAAGTCTTTTGAACAGTGGTTAATTGCGCCCCTACTTTTTCCATGCTTTCCACAAAACCCACCAGCTTGTCGTGCACCTTGCCTGCTTGTTCGGCTAACTGCTTAGCGTGTTTATTTTGTCGCTCGATGGACCATAGATTTGAAACCGTGCGTAAACTTGCCAATAGCGTGGTAGGCGTTACGACAACAATTCGTTTTTCAAAGGCTTCGTTAAACAAGGAATCATCATATTGAAACGCCACCATAAAGGCAGGTTCGACTGGCATGAATAGAAAGACAAAGTCTGGGCTATTCACACCAGGCAATTGATCATAGGGTTTTTCTGACAATGCTTTGATATGGGCTTTCACCGCCTGCACATGGGTTTTCAAATGCTGCTGACGTTCATCATCGGTTTCTGCATTCACATAATCTGTGTAAGCAACCAATGATACTTTGGCGTCGACGATGATATGTTTGTTTTCAGGCAGGTTGATGATCACATCAGGGCGGTAGCGATCCCCTTCCGTATTAATGCTTTTTTCACGTACGTATTCTTCACCTGCACGCAAACCGGATTTCTCCAATACGGTTTCCAATACCAGTTCGCCCCAATTACCTTGAGTTTTCTTTTCACCTTTCAGAGCACGGGTTAACGCAGATGCTTCTTCTGTAATCTGGCGATTGAGCTTATGCAGCTCTCCAATTTGTGCTTTAAGCGATGCGCGGTCTTTACTTTCTGCGACGTACACATCATCGACTTTCTTGCGCAGACCTTCCAGTTGATCCTTAAACGGATTCAATAAACTTGATAAACCTTCTTTACTGGTTTGATTAAACTGCTTGTATTTCTCATCAAAGATTTTATTGGATAGGTTTTCAAACTCTTGGGATAACTGCTTTTTATTTTGTTCAAGCAAGGCTAATTTCTCATGTAAGCTTTCTTGTTCTTTTTCTCGCTCTACTTGCTCTTGCTTCAGTGCTGTTTTCAATTCACTGATTTCTTGATTTAGGCTTTCAATACGATGCTCTTTTTCAATGAGCTTTTGCGCATCCTTGGCACTTTGCGTCAGTACCGCTTCATTGTGCTTGAGCTGACCTTGCGCTTGGGATAACTCATTGCGCAGACTTTCGATCTGAGCAACATTTTGCTGATGGGTATTATGTAGGTCTTTTACTTGCTGCTGCAAAGACTGCTTGGTGTTTTCATCTACTTGAATTTGCGTCTGTGCCTGGTGCAAAGCCTGCTGATGCTGCTGCACTTGAAGTTGGCTTTCATCCAACTGCTGCTTTAAATCAGAAATTTGGTTGCGGGCTTGGCGCTGCAGGGTCCAAACGCCACCAGCAAACACAGTGCTTATAACAATTAACGATATGACTAAATCCGGTGCCAACATGGATAAACCTCAAGCAAATTCGTAACAAATATATGACGATATGAATGTGCTCTAGCTTACCCAGATTGGGCTCAAAAATCACTGTTTGTCCGCGGTCGCAGCGCTTAAACGCCAAATCTTATTGCCAGCATCATCACTGATCAATACATCACCGTTGGCCAGCTCCAAGAAGTCCACTGGGCGCCCCAGTTTATCGTCATTGTCGGTCAAGAAATCCACCAACACCTTGTGCTCCGTTACCTCATGATTTCGATCAAACCAGTAGGCACTAACGCGATAGCCCACAGGACTTGAGCGATTCCAGCTGCCATGCTCGGCCACTAATAAAGCACCTTTCAAGGCATCCATTGCTTGCTCTCCTGAGCCTCGATACCAATGGATACCAAGGGGCGCACTATGGGCTTGTATTTCCACCAGCGGATTAATGAACTGCTTATCGGGCATGCGGGCTCGGATGTCGTCTTGCGGCTCTAAAGCACCACCCTTTTGCGGATGACCATGAATAAACGGATAGCCGTAATGATTACCCTTGGTTAAAGCGGACTGAGGTATACGGTTAATTTCACAAGGTGGCATATCATCTCCCATCCAATCCCGGCCATTATCGCTAAACCATAAATCGCCGGTTTTAGGGTGAAAATCCATGCCTACACTGTTGCGTACACCTGTGGCCATCAAATCATAGGCCAGTTGTCCTTGATCCAACTTACTTTTATTGATCGCTAGAATCGTTCCAAAGGGTTGTTGGCCGGATTCTGGATGGACCAAGCAAATGTTGCAAGGAGCCCCCACTGGCACCACAAGCGTGCTTTCATCTGGGCTAAGGGTAATCGCCTTCCAACCGTGATGACTGGCATCTGGAAGCCCATCCGCCAGAACATTTAAACGAGATACAGGTTTACGTTGTTCGAAGATACGATCTAGATTATCCACACGATAGATGCTGTTTACCGCCGCGATATAAAGGCGATTTTGCGAATCGATGGCTACAGCACTGGGCATGAACAATTCATCCGCCAGAACAAAGACCTCACCCTGCTCGCTGATACCATGGACCTTGCCCAGCTTGCGCGAACCCACCACAATATCACCCGATTGAGTCTGCGCCATTTGTCTTGCATTGGGAACATCAGCAAACTCAGATAACGTCAGGCCAGCCATCACCTCAATACGGCTATCGACTGCCTGTGCAAACGGGCAAAGCACCACAACGATTAACCAGCAAACAACACGTTGAATATTCATCTGGGGTCATCCTATCCGCTAAACTGTGCGTACTAAGCTATCACTTAGCGATCAAAAAAACAGCCTGAACGAGATAACCTAGCTTTAAATTATGGCTCAATCACAAAACCCCAATCCACAAGGTAAAGGCTTGGTTAGCGTGCTCACTCACATTGGGCAAATGCAGCCAAGCCATGTCATTGCCAAAACAGCCAAAGCCTGGTGGGCGGATTATTTCACTTCGGTATTAGTATTAAACGCTGAATTCAGCTTCCAGCCGAAGCAAAATCAAAGCTACTACTTATACCTTCATGGCTCACGCTGGAAACTCAGCCTGATTGAGCCACAGGATTGGGGCCTGAAAAAAGACGGCATAAATGACAACAATCATAGCCGCATCTTTTTCGCTCGCTGTAATTTAAACAGTGACATGACCTGGACACTCGAGCCAGACGCCAATGCATTAGAAGATCAACGTATACAGCAAGCATTGAATGAGTTTCAGCGGCAGTTTGTGGCGGATAAAAATAGTGAGCAGGACATTAGCAATCAATTGCCCTTCTTTATAGAAAGCCTGCCTTTTTATCGTAAACTGGGTGCCACCGCGCTAGCCAAATCTTTACAAAGCTCTTATGAACAAACACAACATCTCAATGGCGGCCATGGTCAGGCAACGCAGAACTGGTTCTTGCCCTTACAAAACCCAACCCTCATGTTATCGAATGATGAATATGAGAAAGAAGATACCGTATGAATAGTCAGAAAGCCTTATTCAGCCGCTATATCAAAAGCCTGCCTCCTGGTGAACTGACTTGGATCGGCGTGCGTCCTGGCCGACGTATGTCAATGGAGGTATTGGAAAGCACCGAAGCGGTAAAAGACTTGGGATTGGTCGGTGACCATCGCATGGACAAAACACCGGGCTCCGGCCGACAAGTGACCCTCATTAGCGCAGAATTCATTGAGCAAATTGGCCACTTTCTTGGGGATAAAACTGTCTACCCAGAACAACTCAGACGCAATCTCGTGGTCAAAGGAATTAACCTCAATGCTCTACGCTATCAGCAATTTAAAATCGGTAGCGCAGTGTTCGAGGCGGGCGCGCTATGCCATCCCTGTAGTCGAATGGAGCAGGCATTGGGTAAAGGTGCTATCGCCGCCATGATGGGACATGGTGGTCTATGCTTGAAAGTGATTGAAAGCGGCACCATCAAGGTAGGAGACAAGGTGGAATTACTATCGCCACAGGAATCGTTATTTTAATTTTTCATCCAGTCATTAGAGGGATAGCAGCATGAGCTTATTAGACGGTCAAAGTATTCAATGCCCCTATTGCGGTGAAATCATCGAGATTTTGCTCGATCCAAGCCAAGGGGATCAGCAATACATAGAGGATTGCCAAGTATGCTGTCGACCCATTGAAGTCTTTACTTATGTTGATGAAAACGGACATGCCAGTGCGGAAGTTCGTGCTGAGAATGATGCTTGATTTCTTCAATATAAATGCCTTGAGTAAAACGAGTATCAACGTATTAGGAGTGCTTTAAGCAATGCCTGAGGCGAGGCTGCAATATAGTCTCGCCGTGAATACATCCATGTAGGCTCGACAAAAAGATCCATCTTTTTGACGGACTATATTGCAGCCTCGCCACAGACATAAAGCATTACTATCCGCCAAATGCACTGAATATAAACAAAGCCTAGAGAAACTGCCCTGCCAACTGATGCGCCACATCCACCACAATACTATGGCGCTCGGCCAAACGCTGATGATCTTTATCATAACCACCACCAATAACCGTCATAATTGGAATGTGTTTTAGCAAGCATGTTTTAATAACGTGCTCATCACGATCGTGAATGCCCTGCCATGTAATATCGAGCTTTCCAAGATCATCATGCTGCCACACATCCACACCTGCATCGTACAAAACCAAATCCGGTTTTACGGTTTCGAGTAAGTCCTGCAAGGTACTCATCACCACATCAATGTATTCTTTGTCTTGCAGATAAAGATCCAGTCCCACATCTAAATCACTCTGAGATTTTCGAAACGGAAAGTTTTTCTCACAATGAATAGAGCAAGTAAAAATATCAGCATCGTTCTCGAGAATAGCGGCCGTACCATCCCCTTGGTGTACATCACAATCAAAAATTAAAATACGCTGTACTTCATTGTTGGCGACTAGGGTTTTGGCGGCATAGGCCAAATCATTGATCATGCAAAAGCCAGAACCAAAATCCCGATGAGCATGATGCGTGCCGCCAGCAAGGTGACACGCTAAGCCTTCTTGCAAAGCTGTCCGCGCAGCCAACAAGGTTCCATTAGGTGCGGTTAATGTTCGGTCGACCAGCCCTTGGCTCCAAGGCAAACCAATGCGACGCCATGCTTTAGGGTCAATATCATTACCTACTAGACCATTTAAATAAGTAGCATCATGCACAATACTTAAGTCTTCTAAGCTGGCTGCCTGCGGTTGCAAAACATTACTGCCGTCCGCTAATACCCAACCTTCCCGTGTTGCCACTTCATACAAACGCACAAACTTGCTCATCACGAAGCGGTGGTTTTCTGGAAAGTCGCAGGAGTAATTGGGATGATAGATTAGTTTTAGCATAATCACGCAGCATGTTGTTGAATGAGTTTGTATAGCCAAGGCAAAGCATTGTCAGCATAAGCATCATGCAATACAAACTCTTGCCCGCGCGCAGCGGCTTTTAAATAGCAGTTATCACCCTCTAAGTGCCAGCGCCACGGTTTCGTATGATAACTTAATGGCGGTCGAACGACTTTTTCTGAGTCGGCGCTATCATCAGAAAATGGGTACATCCAACTAGGCACCTGCCAATCCGTCAAATTCTGTCCAGCACTTAAAGTCAATTCAGGAGAGGCGTGTGTGAAAATACCTGCTCCAGGAATGAAGGACGGCTGAACTTTCACAAAAGGGTTTAAATCTAAATCCTGACGGGATAAATACAGTGTATTCAATGCATCTGTTTGGTATTGCCAATGTGGATGATAAGCCAGCCACTGATGCTGTTCATTTTCACGAATGGCGTCCCACTTTAAAACCTCGCCAATTTGCATATACCCCCACATCATATGAAGCGGCTTTGTTCCTTTAACAAACTGCCAGCGACGGCGAACATATTCTACAGGCTGGAACACCGCGAAATATAAAAAGATATCCCCTTCTCTTACACCCTGCTTTTGCAAATGTCCTTGCGCACTGGCGCTTTGGCCTAAGTTTGCTTGCCACATTGAATCGCCCTCACTTCCGCGATCGAGCATGGCAGGGAACATATCCGGATCTAAATGGGCACCCTGATTCGGTTTAACTTTGTCTTTCGTTAAGTGTTTTACCAGTTGCCCTAGATTTAAATCATCAAATACCAAGTCCTGATATTTAACAATAGATTCATCATCGGGAATGGGTAGCGGAAGCAAGCGACCGTCTGGCAAAATGGGGTTGGGGCAGCCCCCGGCGGAGGAATCAAATCCTTTTCGACTTAGGATGATACGCATTGCGGATCCGTATTATTGCACCATTATTTTAAGAGCCAAATACGGCACTAAACTCAATACAAAAATAGCAATTTTGTAGTTGCCCAAATATTGAAAGTAGAGAGAAGGAAGGTTCGATTTTTCCACGCCTGTTAATCGACTATGGATCGCGGAGATCGGCTCTTTAAAGATAATAATGGCGATAGCTGAAAGCATCATTACCGCGATGTTGATCACTAAACACCAACCAAAAAATTCAGTTAATTGTTCTATATTCACTGGAAGCACCTCATGAACGTATTTTTTTTAAAAAGAACCTTAAATATGTAGAGCACTCTATATTCCTCAGAGGAAATACTCGAATGATCAGAACTCACAATCTAAAGTTAGAGGAACATGATCACTTTTCGATATCCAGTCCTCATAGCTACCAATATTTAGGGAGCATTTATCTGTAATGTCTGATGATGTGAAAATATAGTCAATATGATATGGCTTTTCGCGATTTCGATGCATAAAGAATGTAGGGATAGTCTCCAGCCCCTGACCTTCCACGAAACAACGATGATATTGACTGGTAAACCCCATATCATCTAGTTCAGATATAACATCCGAATGATTCCACCAACGATCTGGCTTATCCCATCGCACATTACTATTTAGATCACCAAGAATTATGGTGTTTTCTTGCATTAAATCTGTCCGGTGTATCTGCAAATATTTCCAGAACTGTCCTATATAGCTAAAAACCTCTTCACTTCGCCCTTTGGTCCAAACAGCTAAAAACAAATATTTATTATCAACAATGAATGGTAAAAATAGTCTCAAGTCTTTAGTTTCCCAAAATAGAGTTTTACTACTACTTTTCAAGCCAGGCACAGAAAAGCTGCTATTCCAATCTATTCTTTCAATCTTATGACCATTTCGAGAAAACACGCCAATACCTCGATTTTTAGACTCTCCATCCCACAAGTAAGAACCAGCCCATTGTCTATATAAAGGCGTGGACAATGCTGGATCTTCACATTCCTGAATAACTAAAATATCTGCTTCCAAACTTTCTACGGCAGAAATTTTTTGCCTTAAAGCACCGTTACAATTCCAACTAACAACTCTCATGACACTATAGATCTATTTACAAGGTAAATGTGATGGTAGTAGACGCTTTCTGTAATTC
Source organism: Bermanella marisrubri (assembly GCF_012295615.1). NCBI lineage: Bacteria > Pseudomonadati > Pseudomonadota > Gammaproteobacteria > Oceanospirillales > Oceanospirillaceae > Bermanella > Bermanella marisrubri. Next base: position 878,858 of record NZ_CP051183.1, on the reverse strand, counting down.
GACGCTACCACTGAAATCCATACTACCCATAGGTGTTTGACTTGTTAACCCTGATAGGCACAAAAAAAGCGCCATTGTTTCCAATGACGCTTTTCGCGGGGAGAATGCTTTTATTGATCTTGGCTTACTGAGCGCCGCGATCCAACCACTCTGCGATCATTTTCATTTCAGAAGCGGTCAACATACCTTGGTGTAAGTCTTTCACTTCTTGCTGACGCTGTTCTGCATCGCTATCGAGTGTGAGTGGTTTAAATACCCAGTGATCATCGCTGCTATCTTCATCGAACAAGTCGAAGAAGTTTGCGCTGGCGATTGCACCTAACTCACTCATATAAGATTGCTCGTAACAGCTAAAGCAATCGTTTTCTGGTTGGATGGTAAATGGTGGCTGTACCACTCGACGACAATGCTGATCGGATACTTCGCTGAAGCGATTTGCTAAGTACATGTAAGTAGCTTGTTTACCAAATAGTGCATCTTGTGAGCTTGCAGTAACGTCCGATAGATCCAGCTTGGTAAAACCGCGATTATCGTGACAATCAGCACAGGCATTGCCCGCTTCATCACGACCAGATTTATTCCACAATGGTTTGATGTGGGTTTCGTAGTTGGCTTTTGCTACACAGGTTGCATCCAGTTCTTGCTCACAAGCAATGCTGACGGGTTTTTCCGTACTAATGCCATCGTAACCAAGATCAACTGCTGGACTTCCTTGCAGTGCAAGCGGTGTCCACCAATCTTGATATTGAATACGAGTATTTAATGCCGCTTGCTCTGGCTGTGCTTTATACAGAGCAAGAGCCATAGTGTCGCCTACATCGCTAGCGGTGATTTCAGCGCGCGTATTTGGCCATACATAGTTATCATTTAGAGCGCCAATGTTCACATTGCTATCGCAATCTACACACGTCACGGTAGCGACATCACCCGATGTCATAACGTCGCTTTCATTGAAATGCGTATAGGCATCGTTTGCACCGAGCATAACAGCAGAATCCAATGCTTTGCCGTATTGGTTCGTCACTTCATAGCTGAAGCGAGTAAATGCTGGCAATTCAAATACCACTGAACCATCTGGTTGAATCGGTGCATAACCTTTTAGTGCTTTAGCTTCAAAGTCTGGATGAACCCAAACACGTACAAAACGCTCTTGACGGTCGTGCATGGCAAATGCAGTTGGGTCGGCCATATCATTGATGCCATATTTGCTAACGTCGATACCCTGATCGTCATAAACGCTACGAATATGCACAACGGATGCAGTAGGTTGTTCAGGCTCTACAGGATCAGTCGATACGCCACAGTTATCCTCTTCTGTGAATTGCTCTAGCTGATCTTTTAAGGAAAGCGCAAAGCTTCGATCTGCCTCGCTCACACTACACTGCGCCATTAACGTTTGTGCTTGATTCAATGCATCGGCAATGTCTTGTGGAACCGAGCCAATGTTGGCTTCGTTTAAGCGCGCAGTCACATAGTGGCTACCTAGAATATTCCAAGCATCGCCATGGGCTGGTTGATTCACCATTTGATACCAACTTGTAGAACAAATTTGAGTATCTTCGTGTACAGGCCATGGAGTCTGCTTGTGCTCTTGCGCGGCATAGCGGTTATGGTTTTTCCAGTAACCTTTACCATAGCACTGGCCATCTGGCTGACCCACTGGATCATTTGGATCTGTAGGGTCCGTTGGATCTGTAGGGTCCGTTGGATCAGTCGGATCAGTCGGATCAGTCGGATCAGTCGGATCAGTTGGATCAGTCGGATCAGTTGGATCAGTTGGATCAGTTGGATCAGTTGGATCAGTTGGATCTACTGGCTCGTCATTACAGAACTGCTCTTCCTTATACGTCACGATGAAAGACGTGATGTTTGGATCTTTAAAGAAGTTGTATTCAGTACCTTCACGAGAGAAGAAGCTGGCACCGGTTAAGTTTTCGCCAACAGGACTATTAGAGGTAGCGCGCACGGCAACGGTAAACTCTTCTCCGCGGAATGGGCCAACAACACCACCATCGGTATTGCTCCAATATTGGAAGTCACCTTGGTATTGCTTACCCGCTGTTGTGGAGAACGAAATCAGTTCGTGACCATCATCGGAAAGAATCACTTGATCATAAGAGACCCCATCAGCGCTTTCATTGCCTTGAGTTAGCACTTCGAAGAAAACCTTGTTATTGCTCTGACCACTAGCGTCTTTATTGAAGAAGAAGTAAAGGAACAAATCGCCTTCATTAATTTCACCGCGTGGTTTTACAGCATCGTTGTTACTGTAAGAGGTTGCCGCATGAACAGCCTTAGACTCGTAGAAGAAAATATGTGCTGAACTGTCTTTTGGTTGAGGCAATGCATCATTGAACTCATCCGCTATAAACGTTGGATGCGCAGAATGGCTGTAGTAGTCATAGCTTGCATCTGGCGTTTTTGCCCCTTGGAACGAGGTAATATTGCCTAGGAACGCATCTTTAACTAACTGATTTGGATCGTCTTGGCTTGCAACGGCAGACCAAATAGATAGTTGCTTACCAGGCACACACACTTGATCTTCAACTGTGGCTTCGACCATGACGGTATCTGCAGCACTATTCACTTTGCCGTCATTAACCACGAGCTCGATTACGTAAACGCCACGCTCTAATAATGTCAGAGTAGGCTGTACCGAATTTACGTCTGCTAATAGATTTTCACTGCCTTCTACAGGTGAGCTAATGACTCTCCAGCTGTAAGTTAACTCGTCACCATCTGCATCCGAACTGGCACTACCATCAAGCATCACAGTGGCACCGACAGGCTGGTTCAACACATCTTCACCGGCATTAGCAATAGGCGCATTGTTTTCTGGATCTGTAGGATCTGTAGGGTCCATTGGATCTGTTGGATCTGTTGGATCTGTTGGGTCCGTTGGATCTGTTGGATCTGTTGGATCTGTAGGATCTGTAGGATCTGTTGGATCAGTAGGGTCCGTTGGATCAGTCGGATCAGTCGGATCAGTCGGATCAGTCGGATCTGTAGGATCTGTAGGATCAGTCGGATCTGTAGGATCAGTAGGATCAGTCGGATCTGTAGGGTCCGTTGGATCTGTTGGATCAGTCGGATCAGTAGGATCTGTAGGATCAGTCGGATCTGTAGGATCAGTAGGATCAGTTGGATCTGTAGGGTCCGTCGGATCAGTAGGATCAGTAGGGTCAGTTGGGTCAGTTGGGTCAGTTGGGTCTATTGTATCTGGAACCTCTGGCAGTTCGTCGTCAAACTTTAGGTTTTCACCCATGTTTGGATACGCTAGAGCAACCTCTGTATAAATACGGTTCGCTTTACCTTGTAAAACAGGCATACGGGTATTGTTATTGGCATCGAGCACCCAAATACCATAGCGCGGTTCAACACCCTCCGGATTTTCACCATCACTACAAGGAACATATCGACCAGATCTCTGCTGCATACAGCTACTCCAGCTTACTAAGGCGCGATTAGTGCCATCGCGGTATGGCCAGAAAGCAGAAACATAACCTTGTTTTGCGGTCACGTTGTCGGTAAATAACTCATCACTGCCAACGGCTTTAAAGTGAACCTTGCCATAAACCGAATTACTAACAGTACGGCCAGCTGGGCTCGAGTTATCTCCCGCCTTAGTGCCCAACAATTGAACTAGGGTACCGCCCAATAGTGGGTTTTCTTTATTTTTCAGGATAGCCATTAAACGGCCATCATTACCTTGCATCAGGTGAGTAATCTCGACTTTCTGCAAGTCAGTATCTGTAAGATTATTAACATCTTGGTAGAGCGATTTGAGCTGTTCACCATTGGGTTGGATGCTGTGAACATTTTGCTGAGTAGCGCTTTGGCCTTTAAAGATCAACGTACCGTCTTTCAAATTACGCGCTTCAACTTGATGGCCAATAGGCGCAGAACGTGCTGACTCAGTTTCAAGTAAAGCTTTCAGATCTTCACCATCACGACTCACTGTATATAAAACAAATTCACTACCCGTGCCGCGATTAGACGAGAAAACAATCTTATCGTCATTGGTATAGGTTGGGCTTACGTCATGGCCTGCATTAGCAACGTCATCTTCTTCGAAAATACGCTTAACGGTTTTTTCTTCGAAGTCGTATTCGAATAAGTTCCAAGTATGCACATCAGAGCCACCATGGGCCGTGAATAACAAATAGCGACCATCGCTGGAAACGCTCAAATCTTTTACGTCATAGGCACCATTGAAAACAGTGGACAAGATTTCTGTGTCTGATGCATCCGAGCTGATAGCAGAGCGAACAACTAAGCGGCTGCCAGGCAAGTATGCAGCGGGCTCTTTCCGTTGTTCACGTAATTTTGATACATCTTGCTCGCTGGTTAAATCGCGAGCAACAAATGCGAATGGGGTGCCAGTATTGATTGCGGCTTCTTGCGCATCATCATTGACCTGCAATTCTTCACCACAACCGGCCAATACCAATGCACTGGATAAAAATAATACTTTAACTGATTTCATCAAACTCAACTCACGCATGAGTGAAAACTCCTAATCTTGCCTACACATATTGTGGCATCACCCGGTCTTAATAATCGGTATGACTTCACAGAAATGTTTCGGAGTATTTCGAACAAGCAAGAAAATGTTACAGAACGTGACTGAGTTCAAATTGAAGCTGTGAATTAGCCGTCGTCAGACTAGGAACTATCTTGGGTTGCGAGCGATTAACGCGCCTACAACCACAAGATATTTGCTCAAATAATCGCCTATCTAGGATGGTAAAAATGTGAAGGTATATTGAACGGCGGTAGGATTCACGTCCTCGGCACCAAAGTTAATTTCACCAATTTTTTTGAGCATTTTTTGCTCAAGAACAGGGGAGTTAAGCTCACTACTTTTTAGCTTCAAACCATCGATTTTACCGTTTGGCAAAATGACAAATTCAAAAATAAAGCGACCATTTAGCTCTGGATTTTGGCGCAATGCTTTCGTGTAAAGGGAGTACACAGCGCCCTTATATCGCTCCAAAGTACGTCGGATACTTTGCATGTCACGTTTTTTATTTTTTGACGGATCATAGTGGTATTCCGCTTTACTTGGCAGCTCGATATTGGCAATGGGGCTTTCGATATCCGTTGACCTGTGATCGGCCAAACTTGCACCTTTGGCGTTCACCGTCACGTCACTGGCCTTTATACCACCACTGGTCGCAGTCACACTGTCTTTGCCAAGAAGTGAGCGACTACTTTTTTGTACTTGCCCTTCACTCGTGCTTGTAATGTTCCGCTTTTGCATTTTACTCAAGTTAACCGAACCACTTAATGCACTTAACTGCTGCGCCAAGGAGTTCATGTCCGGCTTGCCTGTTTTCGCACCCTCTTTGGGCTTAGCCTGCTTATTGATATTCTGAGTTTTCTGCTCAGGGGGCGGCTCAACGGGCTGTGGCTGGGGTTCTTGCTTTGGAGGATCCAAAATCACTTGAGCAACCACTTTTTCTTCCACCTCTTCTTTACCGGTTAAATCCGGTAATAAAGGCATCAACAGCATAAACACTAAAACCGGGATAGAAACCTTTTTAGCAATACGCTTAAAGCGCTCGTTCTGCTCTTGGTTTTCGTGCCAAGGCAGCACCAAGTCCAATGCTAAGTGGTCATGACTAGAATGCCCAGCAGGCGCTGCATTCATAGCAACACTCATGGCTGACCTCCCTGCACAGTCATCGGTGAACCGATTACTTGGTTCACCGCTAATGCGATATCCCGGTAATTTTCTTGAGAGCAACTAGCCATGACCGCTTTTAAAATCTCATATGGTATTGCTTGGTCACCCATAATCGTTACGGGACGCCCATTCTTCTCTTCAAATTCCGTCAGTTCGCCTTGCTCTGCGCTATGAGATTTCAAGAACTCAGCAATTTCAGGCACGGCCTTACCTTTAGCCGCACGCACCTTGTCCAAACTAACAATCACGTCATCTTCGACCATGATTGAGTCACCACCCACTTTTAAAAGCAATTCGTTCTGAAATGAACCTTGAGCTTGTGAGTCAGGCAGTTTTATAAACTCTACCTTTTCAATTTCTTGGCTATCGCCACTGTTCATCAACAAGAAGAAAACCAATATCGTAAAAATATCCATGAGAGATACTAGATTTAGCCCAGCAGCTTTCTTTTGGGTTTCTCGTCGATCTAAAACAGTTCCACTTAATGCCATATTAAGATCGCCTATTTTTTGCTCGCATCGCCAAGCGAAATTTGAGGAAATAATTCCACTTCGGCTAAGCTTGCTGCAACCACGGTTTGATACGATTTCACCGTATCCATGGTACTGATTAACGTTTGATACTCGAGATCCTTTGAGGAGAGGATCACAGCATCTTTTTTATCCGATACTTTATCTTTAATGCTACGTAAGACTTGCGACAAAGTAGCAAAGTCATGCTGACCATTTTCCAAAGGCTCAATGGACTTCACCAGACTGCCTGCGGGGAAGTAAACATCTAGCTTGTCTTTAGTCACCATCACTTCTAGTTGTGACTGATCTAAATCTGCTGCCGAGGCTCCACCCGATAATTCAGGTAGGTTAATTTCCATAACGGTTACCTTGGTAAACGTCATACTCATGAGCAATACAGGCACAAGAACAATCATCAAGTTCATGAAGCTTGTTACATCAATATCAGCATCATCTGTTTTTTGGCGCTTTACTTTGAAGCCCATAGTACTTTACCTATTAAATAACTTAGGCCGATTTATCTTTTGGCATGCCTGCTTCAATGGCACGGTTTAATGTCATGACATTTAAAAATTTCACACCGGCCATTTCGATGCTAGCAATAATAGCATTGGTTTTGTTCGTCAAAATCGCATGAAAAACCAATAATGGAATTGCAGCAATAAGACCGAATGCTGTGGTATTCATCGCTACCGAGATAGACATAGAAAGCAGTTTGGATTTTTCCGCTGGATCAGCATTAGCAACTGCGGTAAATGCTGCAATTAGACCGATAATCGTACCCAGTAGACCTAATAAGGTTGCTACGTTCGCCAAAACCGATAGATATCCAGTACGCTGCTCCAGCTGAGGCACAGCCTCCATCATGCCTTCACTCATGGCTTGTTCAACATCGGCACGTTGCTTAGTGACACGCATCATGTCCAGTCCACAGCCAATCATACGACTCACAGGCGCGTCGTTATCGCGTGTAAATAGCGTCATTTTATCGTGGTCGTCAGTGCGCAATAGCGGTAGAAAATCGTCAAACGCTTTTAAGTTACGCGCTTTCTCGCGATTCAAAAAACGCCAGCGTTCAACCGTGATTGCGATGCCGATCAGCAACACAACTGCGATAGGGTATATAAAGAATCCCCCATCCTGAAAAAATTGTGCGATTGCGCTAAAAATGCCCATGGTGTTTCCTCATTTCCTCAATTCAGCAAACATATATGTCTACCGATTAATTGCCTTCTAAATTCATTTCTTCGTAAATTTCAATAGAGCGCAACATTACATCACGGTCTACTGCGTCTATACTTTTTTCGTACTTATCTTCTTGCTTTTGATATAACTTCTCGGAACCCTCCGGCCCCTGCCAAGGGACGAAATAACTGACCGCTGGCTGTTCTTTATCACCCACAAAGTGGCTCTCTAGTTTAATTGGCTCTTCTGCCCAAGCCACACTGCTTAAACTCATTAAGATAAGTGCTTTACGTATCATCCTTGCGCTCCTGGTAGATTATTAGCCATTGCTTGCTTTATTTTGTCAAAGCCCGCCTGACTATCTACATAGCTTTTAAAATTCTGAGTACGCTCTAATACTTCTTTATACCAAGCAATCGCCTGTGGATCTTTATAATCATCCAAGAACAAATAGGCCTCATAGTGCATTTGTGCTTTTTCGGCTTGGTTTAAATATAGGTCATATAAAATAGCGATATTTAAATGTGCTTCAGGAAAGTCTGGCCACAGCTTTAATGCCAATACCAAAGTATTTTGCGCAACGTGAAATTCACCCATTAAGCGTTGTGCTTTGGCCAATGCAATATAAGCATTAACATTGTCTGGGTTAACCCGAATGGCTTTCTGGTACAACTCTTCTGCCTTTTTAAAGTTTTCGCGCTCTACTTCAAGGTGACCGAGTAAAACCCAAGGGCCCGATAGTTCTGGGTCCTTCTTGGTAATAACTGAAAGCTTCTGTTCTGCTGTCTTGAAGTCTTCGGCTCTCATGGCCTTTTTGGCTTCAATAAACAACAACACTGAACCCTTATTGATCTTGGTTTTCTCCGCCAAATACGGATTTTCAACCGTCTCATACGGAACCAATTTGCTTTCTTCATTATACTTTTGCGTCGGTACAAACTGCGCACTGGGTTGCAATGCGACTTTTTGACCCGCTTCTGGTAACTGCATTTTTTGTGAGCATGCAGATAAAGTAAATAAGCTCACTAAAGCAATTGTTTTTAATGTGTTATCGAATCTCATCACCATACTCCGCCACAGCTTCGCTTTTGGCAAAACGCTGTGGATCAACTTCTTTCATGGCTTCAAAGCTTTTGGCAATCCACTGATTAAAGTGGCCTTCCCAGCTCAAAGTAATATTGTTTTCGTACAATCCTTTGGCTAGTTCCCTGAAAGGCGCAGCTTGTTGAGCAAGGATATTACGGTAACCTTGCTTTTCTTCTGCGCTCAATGAACTCGGTAATGGTGCCGAGTTCAGTTCCTGACTAAAACCATTGTAAAGTTCAGCCATCTTGTAACTCGCTTGAGTTACAAATTCTAAAATGCCGTATTCAGTCGCTTGCTCATAGCGCGTTGTTGCGTCTTTCAGATATTGGTTTTTACGTGCAAGGGTCTCTTGTAGCGGGTCACGTAAAGAACGACGATTAAACTCCCAAGCAAAATAATCACCGTACTTGGTGCTCGCCCATGCACCCAGATAACGGCTTCGATCTGTACGTTCTGAACCAGCAGTTTTATCGCCTTGAATTACGCGACGCAACCAATAAAGATGACGGCGACGATCGTCCGTCTTCTCGTAGAGATCCGCCAATTGATAACGAGCTTCCATGCGCTCATCAAATGGCTTTTCGAATTCATGGGCGTAGTCTCGGTAATGTAATATGGCTTTATCCAGCTGATTTTCTTTTCGGTATAGACCCGCGGCAATGAATTTAGCCTCGCGACGAATTTCCGCGTCTTTATCGTTCTTATACAAATCCAAATAAGCAACCGCAGCTTTTAGATTTTGGCTGTCTTGTTCATAAGCAAAGGCTAACTTACGCGGAAACTGAACCGCTAACTCATGCTTTGGATACGACTTTATTAGCTGCTTAAGCTCAGAAATAGCACTTTTCCATTTCTCTTGCTGTAGTAAAATAGACACTGCATCATATTGAGCAACAACTCGAATATCCGTATTTGGCGCTAACTTCTTAATACTTAAATAGGTCTTAACAGCTGCGTTCAAGTCGGGTTTCACATCATTTTCTGCGTCACCTTTCTGCATAGCCTCCGCTCGTTTGTAAATCGCAGCAGCGAGCTGCTTACTCACTTCTGCATATTCAGCTTGCTGTGGTTTAAGCAATTGACGTTTTGCGTAATAATTATTTTGCGCTAACTGATATTGGCCCAACTGGAAATAAGAGTGCGCCAAGATACCATAGGCCTCACGCTGAATATCACGTCCAGAGCGCTTTTTGTTTTCCAGCAGACCATTGGCAACTTCGATGGCGCGGTCGTAGGCTTTGAGTTCGAAAAGGTACTGAGCGGCATTACTCAATACGGCCACAGCACGCTTGTCGTTTGGATACACTTGAGCAAAACGCAGCATGGCATCAACTGAGCCAGCTCGCCATTTGTCCAACGTCTTCACATCGGCTTCTGCCAACTCTAAGCCATCGATGTGCTTGCGATATGCAATGATACTTGCATAGGCCGCTTCTGATGATTTTTTGTAGCCTTTGTGACGATACGCCACTTGGTAATAATCTTTGGCTGCCTGATCAAACTCGCCATACTCGAAATGAGCATCGGCCTTTTGATAGAGCATTTCAGGTACTTTTTTATCTTGTGGGAATACCGCGACGAAGTTGCCATAGTATTGAGTGGCTTTATCAAATGATTTGTCAGCCAGCTCTTTTAAGTGAGACTCTTTACTTTTAGCAAACGTTTTTTGTGCTTCTTGTGCTTGGCTGTGATGGAACTGTGCTAATTTCACATAATAGCCACGGACGTTTTTATAAATGGCCTCTTTTTGTGCTGGATATCGCTTCAAGAATTCACTTTCAGGACCGTATGCGGTGATGTATTCGGCTTTTTCTTTCAATACCATTTTAGGGAATGCGCCCTTATCATAGGCAGCTATCAACTTGGTATGAAATTCAGGGTTACGGCTATCGAACTCAAAGCGCTCAATATAACTACGATAAGTCATAGCGCTGTCGTTGTAACGGCTCTTTTCTAAGTAGAATTCCGCTAAACGACTGTAAACTTTGGAGACATGCTTTTTGCCATCTAGGCGATCAATATCTTCGATAGCAGCAGCCCCACCCAAGTTCACTAACGCCAAGCTCATGCTGTGCAATGTATCATCGACCAACGGACGCTCAACATTATTGAGTTTACGGCCTCCCTCAATTGCATCCATTAAGTCATTTAGGACATACGCATAATGATCTAGCGCTTTATCATAAGACCCTTGCTTGTATAGGCTCCAAGCTAGCATATAGTGGCTGTTTAAGATCAAATTGCCACCATCTTTCAAAGTCACTTTACGATAAGCTTTTTCAGCTTTGTTATACAAATCACTACTAAAATATATATCGCCCAAACGGAAGTAGGCTTCACTTATGCGTTCATAATATGGGTGACGATCAACCAAGCGCTCTAACATTTTGCGCGCATTTTTGGGCTGGCCTTCCATGTCATACGCTTTTGCCAGCTGGTACAAAACCTCTGCATTATCAGGGCTATTTGGGTATTTCTCTAAGATATCCACATAGCTAGCGATTGCCCGACGATAATATCCGGCTTCAGGCGCGGTACCTGGCTTAGAAATTTTATCATCGCCCTGTGCCATATTGACGCCCGCAATGCGGCGTTCAATCTGTTCCTTTAAATACTCATCATCTACAAGATCAATAAGTTGTTCGTATTCACCTCGCACATCATCATGGTCAAGATTTTTAAAATCTAGCGCTGCTGTTTCTTCAATGCTTTCGCTTTCAAGATCTGCAATAGTGCCTTGTGATGAACATGCCACTACCAATGCTGCCATGGCACTAGCAAGGGTGAGGCGGGTCATGGCGTTCATGGCCGTTCTCCTGTTTTATTCGATTGTTGTTCTCGGATGTCTTCCAAACGATATAAGGTTTGGTCGTATAAACGGGCTTTACCCAAGCGCGCTTGCGCCCAGTAGTAGCGCATGCGCTCTTCGTGCTTATCGAGTTCTGCATTGACGACTATGCGCATAACACGCTCAAGTTCATCAATTAGATCATCGGTCTCGCTTAATTTTTGTTTAATACGATTATGCAGTTTTTTGGCCCAGCGCACATTTTCTTCAGATTGACGATAAGGCTCTTCAATAGCACGCACTCGCTTCAAACGATCTTCTAAAAATTCAAAGTCTTGCGCTGTCGCTTCAAGCAATGCACTAAAACGTTCCTGCTCCTCAACATCTAATGTGTAAGTGTGCAAACGCAGTTCACTGATTTGGAACTCTAGATCTTCTTGCTGCTTTTCAGTTTTCTTAATGAAACGAGCAATTTTTTCACTGGTTAAACCTTGCTGGCGATGTTTGATAATCAATTGGTGTTCGACCGCCTGGCGCCCCCAATACAATAAATTTTCGCGCAATGCGTACAAGTCACGTAATTCTTTAATCACCGAATGGAACGGGTTAGATGACATCAACTCAATTAAAAACGGTGTCAGCTTGTTATAGTCTAAGCTCGGCTCTGAACCATACCAATCCGTTTCATCCATGATGGCTTCTAGATTAACCACAAACTCTTCCGGAATTTTTTGACCGGCAATGATTTTTCTCGCGCCACCAATGGCATCCACACCCGAGGCAAACGCTTTCTCTGCCAACAGGTATTGCTTTAATGCTGCCCGTGTGGCCCCTTTTTGTTCGTATAAGTGCGCTAGTAAAACTTTCGCCTCTTGTACTTCAGCGATACTAATTGAGCGCTTATTCAAGGCTTTCAATGCTGGAATAGCTTGCTCAAATCGTTTGAGTTTAATCGCGGTCCACCCATAACTAAGCAGCGCTCGGTTACTGTACAACCCCGTGGTGCGAACATTTTGCAGATACTTCCATGCACCCAGTAGGTCTTGATCTTGAATATGGATATGCGCCAGCGCTTGCTTTGCGCGGTCCGCCAATACTGCAAATTCTTCTTTGGGATTGATCTTGGTGTAACCCACGACTTCATTCAAAAGGCTGCGGGCTTTGGCGTCATCACCACGCTGTAATTGCTTTACTGCGAGGTTAAATAACAAATAAGGTTCATACGGGTTACTGGATTTTTTCAGATTGATGGCACGCTCTGCATTTTCCAAATGATCGAAATGCATGTTAATGAGCGTGGCCAAGTAGTTAAACTCCTCCACAACATCTTCAGGCATGGTGCCCTTAATACGCGCTAGGGCCTTTGCTGCTTCGGATGCTTGACCCTTGTTATAGTATAGTTTGGCTAAGTAGTACCAAGCTTTGTTCCGGGTTTCGGGGCTAACATCTTTATCCAATAAATCTTTAAAAATAGACTGTGCTTCATCTGGTAAGCCATAACTTAGTGTCATACCACCTTTTAACAAGCGTGCGGCATCAGCATCATGCAACCACTCATTGAGCTCATTGGCGTATTCATATTCTACTAAAGCGGCAAAATAGTCTTGCTGGTAGTATTCATAAAGCAAAGTGCCATAACGCAGATCTTTCTTGGCCTGTGCAGTAAACGCAAACGCACAGACAACACTAAACGCGATTGCTTTTAAGAAAACACGATTCACCATGCTTGCACTTACCATTGTTTGATCTCAAACAGGGCTTCCTGTTTGGCAGTATCGTCAATGATGGCCAACTCGATGTACTGACTACCTTGGTTTTTTGTGAACTCTAACTCAGCTGCGCGTTTGTAAGGACGACCATTTGGACCCAGGCCGGTGAAGAAAGCGGAGATTGTATGCAAGCCTTGATTCAAGTTAGTAATGTGCAAACGCTGAACACCACCACGGGCTAACGCTTGGCGCTGCTTTTCGCTGTAAATGTGACTAGCAACCTGCTTACCATCCAACTTGAGCTTAATACCCTCTAGTGTAAAAAAATGACCAACATCTAAAGAAACAAATACCGTAGCACGAGTACTGGATGGGAAAAGCAACTCCTCTTCCATTAGCCGTAGATCTTTATTCAGATCAACGACACTGGATTTTAAAGTTTGAATATCTTTAGATAATTGCTTAACCGTATTCAAAGCCTTTTGTGCACTTTCTTGTCTGGCTTTGGCAGCAAAATCAATCTGCGCGTCCGCGCCATGAGCCATACCAGTCGCAGCCAATACCAGCGCCACAACTATCCACTTTAGTGGCGTGTTTACCCAACTCATGCTCTCACCCATTTTCTTTATTCACTGGCCCACTGCGTGAACCTGATCAATTTTCATTCGGTTTTTATTAATTTGGCCATTCGTAACCAAGTGCTCACTTACTGTTCAGATACTAGTTCTAGTGAGGAATGGACAAAAAGGGTCGCAATTATGGAGGTTTTATCGATGGATTTATCTGAGGTAGTTCAAATTCTGAGATGTTGTTACAAAACTTTTTGTTTTTTGTGGGTTTTGTGAAAGATTGTTTATCATATTGGTGAAGCAGGTCACACATGATGTGTGCAACACCTGCATACAAAGCGAATGCTTAGCCTCTAAAATAAACGGCTTTTACGATTCTGCTCAGATTTGGTTGTATCATGACAGTGGCTTTGTCCAAAATTCTTATATTTACTCTCTCCGCGTTCGTTGCGCTCTCCAGTATTGCGGAGACATCAACACAAGACCAGAAACCCGAATTTGTTCAATTAAAGGTTATTGATCCTTTTCTTGAACTCCACACTGGGCCTGGCCGGGGTTACCCTATCTTTCATGTTGTAGAACAAGACGAAATGGTGTCCGTTCTACGTCGTCGCACAAACTGGTTTTACGTGCAGGATAGCCGTCAGCGCCAAGGTTGGGTCAAGCAAGAAGGTCTCGCGAGAACCCTCGCCCCTACCGGTTTGCCAGCCGCCCTGCCAGAGACTCAGCACGGTGATTTCTTGGCGCAGCAAGGCCGCGTCGGCTTCAGCTTTGGCCAACAAGGCAGCTCAGAAACCGCCAGTTTTACGGCTGGCTTCCGTTTATTAAGCTGGGCCGGAGTGGAAGTTGAATACGGGCAAATTTTTGGCAAGTTCATTGATGGCGACATGTATAGCGGCAGTATTATTATCGAACCCATCAAGAGTTGGACCTTCACTCCCTTCATTAGTAAGGGCTATGGCCGTCAAAATTGGCAAGTGAAAGAAAAGCAGCAGGTGGGGACTAGCCCAGAAGTCGATACCGAATTTGAATTCACCGGCGCCGGAATCAACTATTACATCGGTTATAGCTTTGTCGTTCGCGCCGAATTCCGCTCGATCTATTTAAACGCAGACAATGATAACGGTAACCAAACCGCTTGGCGTCTGGGTTTCAGCAGCTTTTTCTAGAGGTAACTATGTCACGTATTATTATCAATTCTTCACTCGGCCGTATTGCTGCTTGCACTGCTGGTCTTTTATTCAGCCTTATCTCAAACGCAGAAGAAGGTGATGGATCAGTTGAAATCAATCCAATAGAGATAGTTGAACCAGACTCTGATTTACGCGAAGTATATGAAGCACAAATCGATACAGAATTCTTCGAGCTCGGTGGTTATCTGGGTTTCTTATCCATCGAAGACTTCGGCACGACCACGGTAACGGGCATTAAGGGCAGCTTTCATGCCACTGAAGATTTCTTCTTGCAAGGTAACTATGCCCAGGCTGATGTGCCAACAAGCATTGCGGAACGTCAAAACGGCGGAGCCAGTATTATCGTTAATCGTGACTACGAATACTACAACCTACTGGTAGGCTACAACTTGTTTCCGGGTGAAACCTTTATTAGCCAAGATCTCACGCTCAATAGTGCGTTTTATTTGGTACTGGGTGCAGGCAATACCAAGATTAACGACGACAATTATTTCACATTAACCTCGGGTGCTGGTTACCGCATCATATTAAGTGATTGGCTAACATTTAATCTAGATATGCGCGACCATACATTCAAAAACGAAATTAGTGGTGCCAATAAACGCGTTCATAACTTAGAGTTTAGCACCGGCTTAACGGCTTTTTTCTAAACATCCAGTCATTGCTGAAAAAACAACCAGACCAAAACCTTGGTCTGGTTCACATTTTTACCTACTTATTGCATTTTATCGTGCAATTTTACTAAAAAATCGACTCACATCTCAGTCTCACCCGGTCATCATGGTTACACTGTGTAAAACGTTGTAAACAAAAAAGGACAAGTGGTGAAACAATTAAACCTAATCACTTTGATTGCTAGCTTGCTTGTGAGTCCAATTAGCTTGGCCGACACATCCAATGCCAGTCCACAAGACTATGACGAGATTTGCCAGTGTGTAGATCCGTATAACGGCGTTCGTAAAATTCCGGTTGTTATCCGCGACTTCAAAGATTCACACCCTGATTTCGAAAACATGATTGGCACCGACCGCGGAATTGTTAAAAATGAGCTCGGTGCAGACGGCCGACCTGTTTATGCAAACCCTCATACTTGGACACCAACCACTCATGGTGAAGATAGTTTTAACCAGTGGTTCCGCAATGTTCCTAACGTAAATACTGCCATCCCAATGCAATTAGAGATGGTCGAGCTCTCTCCGGGTTTTTGGGAATACAGTAATAGTGATTTCTTCCCAATTAATGATATGGGTTTTGGCAATCAAGGCCGCGACAAGAACTTCCATTTCACACTTGAAACGCATCTTAAGTTTTTCTACGTCGAGGGCGGTAGTTTTAGTTTTAAAGGAGATGACGATCTTTGGATTTTCATCAACGGCAAACTGGCTATTGATCTAGGTGGTGTACATAGCGTTCAAGAGAAAGTTGTTCACTTAGATGACATTGCTGACGAGCTAGGTATCGAGCCTGGCAATACTTACAGCTTTGACCTTTTCTTTGCTGAACGCCACACAACTGAATCCAATTTCAAGTTCCAGACAACTTTTGAGCTACAGTGTTTATAAACGCAACATCCGTAAACGGGACGCTGTTACTTCTCTATCTGATCAACTAATCTACCTGATACCAAGATTGATTCAGGTAGATTGCATATGAAACATGTCACCCCCTATCTATTTTTTAACGGTCGATGCCAGGAAGCATTGGATTACTACATATCTGTGTTCCATGGCAAAGTGACTATGCGTACGACGTTTGGACAAGCTCCGCAAGTTGTAAGTGGCGTTGATCCAACCCATATCATGCATGCTGAATTTGAAGCTGATGGCTTATTTTTTATGGCAAGTGACGGCATGGAAAGTCCGCTAAGGGGTATGGAACTCAAAGACGATCCAATAAGCCTCAATATTCATTTTGATAATGAAACCGAACAAAAAGCGACCTATGATGCCTTGTGTGATAAAGGTGAGATTATTATGCCACTTCAGAAAACATTTTGGGGCGCAAAGTTTGCTCAAGTGAAGGATCCCTTTGGCGTCAAATGGATGCTCAATTTTCAGGTCAAATAATGCCGTAAAGATCGTGCGCTAGTGCTAAAAATCCATGGTGTAATGCACTGACCATTCTCGGCCGTGCTGGGGGAGTCCGTTTTCGGATGCATAATACGAGGGTAAGGTATTGTGAACGTCCGCTACATTATAAATCGCAAGGCCAAGGGAGCTATTTTTCTGCACTTTATATTGAGCGTAGAAATCAGTTCTCGAATAATCTTCTTTGCCGCTTTGCTCGTCGACATTATCGGTTAACTCGTACTGCCACTGTTGCCGTTGCCAGATACCCGCTTGCCAACCTTGACCACGGTATTCCAAATTCGCGCTCATCATCCACTCTGGAAACGCTTTAAAGTTAACGTCTGTACTGCTGGTATCGGTTTCAACATAGCTCGCGTTACCTTGAAAATGCCAAGGGCCTTGCAACCCTTTTAAACTAAATTCCACACCTTTGCTGTAGTTGCTGTTCAAATTCACATACTGCTGCTCCGTCTCAGATCCTGTCTGTACCACGGCAATGGCATCATCCCATTCGCTATAAAACACCGTGGTTTCCCATTGCAATTGCGAGCCTATGTATTGCAGCACGTATTCATGTGTATCGATCACTTCGGCTTTTAGGTTTTCGTTTCCAAGAAAGGGTCCCGAACCTAAAAATTCAATGGCCGTCGGCGCGCGATAAGCGTGCCCATAAAGCAGTTTGTGACTCCAATTGGACGCTAAGCGATGTACAACCCCTAATCGCGGTGATGCATGATCACTGACATCACTGTATTGATCCCAGCGCACGCCATAGGTGACAAGTAGCTGATCATTGAAAAATCCACTGCGACCCTGGGCAAAGGCATAGCTGATTTCTCGGCTCTTATCTTGAAAAGGATTAACGTAACGTAAGCGAATTTCACCATCAGGAGCTTCCCGGCGAATCTCGCTTTCATCCACATGAATGCGATCAAAACCAGCACCCACGACCCACTGAGTATTCCATGCATTGGTTCTTTGCTTGGCCTGAATCTCATAACCGCTGCGAGATTCGTCTGCGCCTTGGTATAAATAATGACTGCAATACAAACTCGCAATAGTATCACTTGCGGTATCTGCTGTATTTTCTCGACAATTCAGAGTCGTTGAAGAGATCGTGTCTACTGATTCAGGGTATTGTGTATTATCAAATTGCCATTCTTGTTTCGAGTGCCAGGTATAAATGCGTTGTTTAAGTTGGATATCATTGTCTAGAAGTATTTCGTGACCCAAACGCGCAAGCATGAGCTCTGATTCGTTGTTCGTTTGATCTCCCGATTGAGCCAAACTAAAACTCTCTAGATCGATGATGCCATCAAAACCCTTGAATAATTGCTGTCCAATACCAGTAAATCCTTCACCACGATACTGATTAGCAAACACCATTGCTTGCCACTGACCAGCATTACTCGATACCTGTCCATGCTTTATTTTTAAGAAACCTGCATTGCTTGACCAGGCTTGTTCACGGGTCCCTATTTCTTGATCGCCTGTAAATGGATCCGTATACCTAAAGTCTTGCCCATGGGAAGATTCGTTGTGATGAGTAAACCCCGTGTGAATTTGCCACTGTCCACTATATTGCGAATGAGTAACGTCCGTGCCCTTTCCCCACCAATCGTGACTACCGGCCTTGAGTGTGACCTGAGTATTATTCAGATCAGGCTCACGTAATTGGTAATTGATCACGCCGTGAAACGCATCTGTGCCATATAAGGTACTGCCAGGCCCGCGAATCATTTCTACTTGGTCTAAAATCCCAAGCGGCGCGCGGGGAAACATGTATCCAGTACTGGCATAGACATAAGTACCCAAAGGAACATCCTCCAATGAATACGCAATACCGCGTACTGACAACTCACTGGCAAAGCCTCTTATGGCATGGATTTCAGTGCCACCCCATGTACTATTGGAGAAAACCGAAGGAACAGATTCAAGACCGTTGCTCAGAGTATGATAGTCACGCGTTTGCCAATCAGAACGATCAATCACTGCCACAGAGGAAGCAACATCAAGTGCGTCATCTTCAAATAAAGAGGCCACCTCTACGGGAATACTTTGTAGTTCTTGCAAAGAAAAATCAAATAGATCCTCAGCCGCAGTATAATTTGCTAGGACTAATAGACAGCTCAATATAATAGAGGATGTTGATATTCTTTTTAGCATTTAAAACAGTACTTTCGCTCTCTTTTTGTAATATAAGTGTAGCAAAGCATTCAATATTGGGCTAAATATGACAGGCTATTTCATTCATCCGAATGGGCTGTAATAAGCAGCCGACCTGTATGTTAATCTAGGCATCATATTTTCACGTACACAAACGCCAATTCTCAAAATAACAAGGATTCTCAATGATTACTCTGCACCATTTAAATAACTCACGCTCACAGCGCATTCTTTGGTTATTGGAAGAGCTTGGATTGGAATACAACATTGAGTTTTATGAACGTGACCCAAAAACTATTTTGGCGCCCGACAGTTTAAAAAGGGTTCACCCTTTAGGCAAAAGCCCTATCATTACTGATAAGCAAACAAGCATCACCCTTGCTGAAAGCGGCGCAATCATTGAGTATCTAATCGATACCTATGGTGAACAATTCAAAGCACCTAAAGAACAACATTGGAATAATGTTTATTGGTTACATTTTGCCGAAGGCAGCCTAATGCCACCTATGGTCATGCGTTTGGTATTTACCAAAATGAAGCAATCACCCATGCCATTTTTCATTAAGCCCATCGCTCGCATGCTTGCAGACAAAGTGTTATCTATGTTTATCGATCCAAACAACAAACGTAATTTAGAATATGTCGAAAGCCATTTATCGCAGAATAAATATTTTTGCGGTGATCAGGTCACGGCGGCTGATTTTCAAATGAGTTTTCCTCTAGAGGCCAGCGTCGCTCGTGGCATGATTCGCGAAGACAATTACCCACATACGTATGAGTATGTAAAACGCTTTCAAGCCCGCGACGCGTATAAACGCGGTTTGGAGAAAGGCGGTGAGTACGATTACGCTTAGTTAGTTTTGAGTTGTGAGTGGGCAATGATTGATTCATCGATACTCATTTCAAGCAAAATCGTCATTCTCAGCTCGACTGAGAATCCATCCAATTGATTTCCAACCGAATAATGGATCCTCAATCAAGTTGAGGATGACGAGTATCATTCACAACTCAAAACTCAACCCTCATAACTCCGATACTATGCCGGATTATCGATATCAATAAAGCTCACATCCAAGCCAAACTCTTGAGCTAGATGCTCCCCCACTGCTTTCGCGCCATAGCGCTCTGTAGCGTGATGACCTGCAGCATAAAAATGACAACCTGTTTCGCGGGCATTATGTACAACAGGTTCATTAATCTCCCCAGTTAAATAGGCGTCGATCCCCTGCTCCATGGCATAACTCATATAGCCTTGTGCGCCGCCAGTACACCAAGCAATGGTTTCAATTAAATCACTGTCTTCACCAATGTGTTGCGGCATGCGATTCAGTCGTTCACCGATATGCGTCGCCAATTCCGAAGCTTTCATTGCGTGCTTTAGGCGACCGATATTGCCCGGAGTTTTCGGGTTAGACGGGTCTAAAGGTCCTGTCACTTCGAAATCTAATACCTGAGCAAGCTGAACATTATTACCCCAAGCGGCATGGCAATCTAAAGGCAAATGATAGGCTAATAAACTAATATCATGCTTTAACAGTGCTTGAATGCGATTTTTTTTCATACCCGCAATGGCTTGAGGCTCACCTTTCCAAAAATAGCCATGATGAACAAAAATCGCATCCGCTTTTTCATCAATGGCCGCATCGATGAGATCTTGACAAGCAGTGACGCCAGTTACCAACTTTTTCACTTCGGACTTACCCTCCACCTGCAAACCATTTGGACAATAGTCGGCGAAAGCAGAGGCATTCAGTTCACGATTCAAATAACTCACTAATTCTTGAAGCTTCATATCACACACCCATTTTTGTACACTAGGGTCCATTTTTCAGGATTTGGAAGCAAGATGCAAAAGCCCGGTTACATTTCATGGTCAATACTTATGGGTTTGGTGATCGCAAGCTTGGCTTTGCATTTCGTGCCCGATAAAACCTCGCACCAGCATGCCCCTGTTCGCAGCTATGCAAATGCAGTGGAGATGGCATCACCGGCCGTTGTCAATATTTATACTAGCAAGACGATTCAGCGCCGTTTACATCCCTTATTAGATCACCCGCTTTTCCAGCGGTTCTTCAATCGTACTCCTGTTCCTAAAAGTCGGATTGAAAATAGCTTGGGTTCTGGCGTGATCATTCACAAGGATGGCATTGTACTTACCAACCGACACGTCATCAGTGGCGCCGATGAAATCTTGGTCGCGTTAAAAGATGGCCGCACTAGCAACGCTCGTGTAGTAGGTAGCGACGCGGCAACTGACGTAGCGGTACTAAAGATCGATTTAGAAGACCTACCAGTCATTCCTTTTGCTCAAGACGCCAGTCTCAATGTGGGTGACGTAACTCTAGCCATTGGTAATCCATTTGGTGTGGGCCAGACAGTAACCATGGGTATCGTCTCTGCAACTGGTCGAAACCAATTAGGGATCTCAACTTATGAAGACTTTATCCAAACCGATGCGGCGGTAAATCCTGGTAACTCTGGAGGAGCATTGGTCAATGCTATGGGTGAACTAGTAGGGATTAATACTGCCATTTACAGTCAAAGTGGTGGCTATCAGGGCATAAGTTTTGCGATCCCATTGAAAAACGCCATGAAGGTAGCTGTCGATTTGTTAGAGCATGGTGAAGTGATTCGTGGTTGGCTAGGCTTGGAGACACAAGAGCTCAGCGATCAGATCAAACAGGCTTTTGGGCTACCCACAGAATTACAAGGTCAAGTAGTGGTAGGTGTTGCGACGGGAGGCCCTGCAGAGAAAGCCGGGTTAATAGAGGGAGATATCGTTACTCACTTTAACGGCCAAGCCGCTGAAAAAGGCACAGATACCATGCGTCAGATTGCCAACCTAATGCCTGGTGACATTATTTCCATGCGCTTTATTCGTGATGGCCAATATCGTGAAACCCAAGCAACACTTGGTCAACGAAAATAAGGGCAGCAAAAAAAAGGATGAGCGCGGTTAATGAACCGCGCCAGATTGAGCAATGGTACTTAAGGCTTCAATCAGTTTTTCATTTTGCTCTGTCGTGCCAACGGTAATACGTAAGCAGTCTTTCAGAAGTGGATGACCGCCATCTAAACACTTGATTAGAATATTGCGCTCCTTTAAGCCTTCAAACCAATTTCGCGCCATACCTTCCGGTACACGCACCAAAATAAAATTAGCTTCACTTGGGAAAACCTGAACCCCTTGTATTGCTGCCAGATCCTTCATCAATACAACACGGTCCACGCGAAGTTGCTCTGTTTGAATCATCAGCATGTCGTAGTTTTCTAAAGCAAATAACGCACTGGCTTGCGTTAGCATATTGATATTGTATGGCATGCGAATTTTTTCTAACTCATTAAGCCACTCAGAGCGGCCAATTAATAAGCCCAAACGCAAGCCCGCAAGGCCGACTTTTGACAACGTGCGCATAACTAATACATGTTCATGCTCGTCTAGAAGATCTAAGTGTTCTTCATCAGTGAACGCTGTGTAAGCTTCATCCATTATCACCAAGCCTTTACTGGCTTCGATAATGCGCGTGATGACATCACGGTCCCATAAGTTGCCCGTTGGATTATTTGGCTGCGCTAAGAAAATCAGTTCCGGTTGATGCTCGTTTACCGCTTCAAGCATGGCCGTTTCATCCAGTTCAAAATCTGCGGTTAGTGGTACACCGACATAATTTAAGCCACAAAATGTAGCAATCATTTTATACATAACAAAACCCGGTTCTGGCGCAAGAATGGTTGCACCAGGTTTTGCCACGGCCATAGCCAGCATTTGAATGATTTCGTCACTACCGTTGCCCAGCAACACATCAAACTTATCATCAATGCCCATGGCATCTTTTAAACCTAGTTTTAGTTGCTCGGCAGACGCATCAGGATAACGATTAAGTGGTAGGTCTTTCAGTAGATCTGTCCATGCTTCTTTTGCCACGGCTGGCCAAGAGTATGGATTCTCCATAGCATCCAGTTTAATCATGCCGTTGGCATTAGGGACTGGGTATGCAGTTAAGTCGAGTATTTCTTGGCGAATGAGTTTTTTTACACGAGACATGATGATCACTCTTAAACAAAAACCCTAAGTTTTAATAAACATTAGGGTTTTAAAGTATAACGATAGACGCTACGAATTATTGCACCGCGCTATTAATCTTTGATTCGATATTCAGCCGATCGGGCGTGGGCTGTGAGATATTCACCCCGCGCCAATACAGACGCTACTTTACCCAATTCGCTGGCACCGTCTGCGCTGCACATAATCAACGAGCTGCGCTTTTGAAAGTCATAAACACCCAACGGACTTGAGAAACGTGCTGTGCCTGATGTTGGCAATACGTGGTTAGGGCCAGCGCAATAATCGCCTAGCGCTTCTGCGGTATAGCGTCCCATAAAGATAGCGCCAGCATGACGAATCTCTTGGGCCATAGCTTCTGGATCTTCAACTGATAGTTCCAAATGCTCAGGGGCAATTCGGTTAGCAATTTTCACAGCGTCCGCTTGATCTTTTACTTTGATCAATGCGCCGCGTTCAGATAACGAAGCCCGAATAATATCGGCACGTTCCATAGTCGGTAATAGTTTTTCAATACTGGCTTTTACTGCATCAATGTAATCTTGATCCCAGCTTAAAAGTATCGACTGTGCATCTTCGTCGTGTTCCGCTTGGCTAAACAAATCCATAGCTATCCAGTCTGGATCGGTTTTACCATCACACACGACAAGAATTTCAGATGGGCCGGCGATCATATCGATACCTACTTCACCAAACACAAAGCGTTTGGCGGTGGCGACAAAAATGTTGCCTGGGCCTACTATCTTATCCACTTTAGGAATCGTTTCAGTACCATAAGCCAATGCGGCAACGGCTTGCGCACCACCAATGGTAAAGCAACGGGTGACACCCGCTACAGCAGCCGCGGCTAGAACCAATTGGTTTACTTCGCCATCCGGCGTGGGTACGACCATTATGATTTCATCAACACCTGCCACATGAGCCGGCAACGCATTCATTAGAACACTAGATGGATAAGCGGCTTTACCGCCTGGTACATAAATACCGACGCGATCCATTGGACGAACTTGTTGGCCTAACATGGTGCCGTCGTCCTCTGTATACTTCCAAGAATCTTGCTTTTGCTTTTCGTGATAGCGACGCACACGCGCAGCCGCTTCTTGCAAAGCCACACGTTGATCATCAGGTAGGCCATCAAGTGCGGCTTGCAGTTGCTCCTGACCGATTTCTAATTCGGTCATGGCTTTGGCCGTTAAGCGATCAAATTTATTGGTGTATTCAATCACCGCTGCATCGCCTTGAGTTTTGACATGATGCAAGATATCCAAAACCGTATGCTGAACTTGGTTGTCGCTCACTGCTTCCCAAGCCAAAAGGTTATCTAGCTCTGTTTCAAAGCCAGCATTTTGGGTATCTAAAATACGCATGTCTAATGTCATAATGACCTCAAGTGTTTACTTCACACAGTGTCTATCTTCTACGGTCAACCGCAGCAGATAGTTTTTCTATAATGGGCTGAATTTGCTGATGCTTCATTTTCATAGCTGCTTTTCCGACCACCAAACGAGAGCTAATGGGTGCAATTAAATCGCGCTCTTCTAAGCCATTAGCTTTCAAAGTATTACCGGTATCAACAATGTCCACAATCAAATCCGCCAGCCCCATGATCGGGGCTAGTTCCATGCCACCGTAAAGTTTGATGATATCCGCTTGACGACCCTGTTCTGCAAAATAGCGCTTGGTTAGACTCACAAATTTAGACGCGACTTTAATGCGGCCCTCAGGTTGCTTCGCCCCTTTCAATGCGGCTGTCATCAATCGACAAGTGGCTATGTTTAAGTCTAACGGTTCATAAAGGCTATTGGTTTGACCTGAAGCACTGGCTTCCATCAATACATCTTTACCAGCAACACCCATGTCTGCCGCTCCATATTCAACGTAAGTTGGTACATCGGTAGCACGGATGACAACCAACTTAATGTGATCATGATTGGTATCAAAAATCAGTTTACGGCTTTTTTTAATGTCTTCCGCTGGCACGATGCCCGCTTCTTCAAACAGCGGCAAGGTGTCATCTAAAATTCGGCCTTTTGATAACGCGATGGTTAAGGGCTGCTGACTCATTGCTTTTCCTATTTTGGTACTCGACGAATATTGGCGCCAAGCAATTGGAGCTTCTCTTCAATACATTCGTAACCGCGGTCAATATGATAGATACGGTCTACAACGGTTTCGCCTTCCGCTAAAATTGCCGCAATTACTAAGCTGGCAGAAGCACGTAGATCGGTAGCCATCACAGGTGCACCTTTTAACTTATCACCACCACGGGTGATACAAGTATTGCCTTGCAATTCGATATGCGCTCCCATTCGGGCCAGTTCTTGTACGTGCATAAAACGGTTTTCAAATATGGTTTCTGTAACACTGGCGGTGCCTTCGGCAACCACATTCATCACCAAGAATTGGGCTTGCATATCCGTTGGGAAAGCAGGATACGGCGCAGTTTTTAAACTCACAGCTTTTAGCTGGCGACCTGTCATATCCAAGCTGATCCAATCTTCACCAACCTCAACGGCAGCACCCGCTTCTTCTAGCTTATGAATGACGGATTCTAAAATATCAGCGCGGGTATCTTTTAATAGTACCTTGCCTCCTGTAGCGGCAGCAGCAACCAAGAACGTTCCGGTTTCAATTCGGTCTGGCATCACATCGTAACGCCCACCGTGTAGTGACTCGACACCTTCTACTTTAATTACATCCGTGCCGTGACCCGTGATTTTTGCGCCCATGCTAATCAAGCATTCAGCTAGATCTACCACTTCTGGCTCACGGGCAGCATTTTCAAGGTACGTCGTACCGTCAGCCAGTACCGCAGCCATTAACAGGTTTTCAGTACCGGTTACCGTGACGGTATCCATGAAGATGTGTGCACCTTTGAGGCGACCATCTACTGTGGCTTTTACGTAACCGTCTTCCACTTTGATGTTGGCGCCCATCGCTTCTAAACCAGATAAGTGGATGTCCACTGGACGGGAACCAATAGCACAACCACCTGGGAGCGACACTTCGGCTTCACCAAAGCGCGCCAATAGCGGGCCTAATACCAAAATGGAGGCACGCATGGTTTTTACAAGCTCATACGGCGCCACATAGGTTTCGATTTTATTGCTATCCACTTCGATAGAATATTCTTCACCCATGATCACATCCACACCCATGGTGCCAAGTAGATTGATCATGGTGGTGACATCGTGCAAATGAGGCAAATTACCAATGGTAATGGGGGTGTCCGCAAGCAACGTGGCGGCAATGATTGGCAGCGCGCTATTCTTAGCGCCGGAAATGCGAATCTCACCGTTTAGCGGATATCCGCCTTGAATAATTAGTTTGTCCATTGATGGCATAACACGACTTCTTTATTAGGATTCTTGTTCGGCCCATTGGGCTTTCGTGTACGTTTTTATGGTTACAGCGTGAACGCTTCCATCAGTGATCTTATCGTTCAACGCACCATACACATGCTGTTGACGCTTCACAGTGTTGAGTCCTTCAAACACATCACCGATCACGGTAATTTGATACTGGTAACCATCACCATCCACACTCACTTGGCAATCAGATAAACGCTCTGCTAGTAACTCTTGCAATGCTTCTGGGCTCATGATGACTCCGGGGTGAATAGTTTAAGGGGCGAGGATTATAGCGAAACAGCTAAGTGAAAACTATGATGAAGCATTTGCAAAAGGGAAATTTGTGCCTTTACACAGGATTTTGGCCATCATCTCGCCTTATCTTGGATCTTGTGAGCCGTCTAAAACGCTGTAGAATGCCCGGTTTGGACATATTTCACGATTGATCAATAGAGTTTTTTAATATGCTTTATCCTGCTTTGGCCATTTTAATCGGTCTTATTGTGCTTGTTTGGAGCGCAGACCGCTTCGTTTTAGGTGCTGCTGCCACGGCTCGTCACTTTGGTATGTCGCCGCTCTTAATAGGGATGACTATTGTATCTTTGGGTACCAGCGCTCCAGAAATATTTGTCAGTACTACCGCTGCTATTGATGGTGCTGGTGGTCTAGCAATCGGTAATGCTCTGGGTTCTAACATTGCCAATATTGGCTTAGTTTTGGGGATTACTGCATTGATCGCTCCTTTGCCTATTCAGGGTAAGATGCTGAAAAAAGAAATGCCTATCTTGCTATTGGTCAGCGTTATAGCCGGCTTAACCTTGCAAGACTTGGCCATTAGTTTCATGGACAGCGTCATTATGTTTATTTGCTTAATCATCACGCTATTCTGGCTATTTAACGAAAGCAATGATCAGGGTATCGGCGGACTAGAAGAGGAAGAAGCCGAAGCCATTGAGCAAATGAGCACTTCTCAAAGCGTTATGTGGTTAATCATTGGTATCGTAGCGTTGATTGCCAGTGCTAAGATTCTGGTTTGGGGGGCTGTTGAAGTGGCTACTGCCTTGGGCGTGAGCGAACTAGTGATTGGTCTTACTATTGTCGCCATCGGCACAAGCTTACCTGAGCTAGCCGCCAGCGTGGCTAGTGCCTTGAAGGGCCATCATGATATCGCCATTGGCAATGTTGTGGGCTCAAATATTTTTAATCTTTTAGCTGTCATGCCTATTCCCGGACTATTCGCTAAGACAGTAGTCGAGAGCGATGCGCTTTACCGAGATTACGGCGCTATGATGGGATTGACACTTTTCCTTATTGCATTTGTCTATATATTCCGTAAGCGAGGCCGAGTTGGCCGCAGTGCAGGTTCCATCATGCTGCTGGCTTACCTAAGCTATCTTGGCTTATTATTTGTTCAACATTAGTTTATTAAGTTGCCCATGAGTTTTAACTACATCGAATCAATCCAACGCACCATTGCCGATGAGCGCGACGCAGTAGATCAGCTATTAAAAAACCTGAATCACGAAGCACTCAACACTGCTTGCGACCTACTGCTTAATTGCCAAGGCCGCATTGTGGTAACCGGTATGGGTAAGTCTGGTCATATCGGTAATAAAATCGCCGCCACACTGGCCAGTACAGGTAGCCCTGCATTTTTTGTTCACCCTGGTGAAGCCGCCCACGGCGACATGGGAATGATTACCGAGCAAGACGTCGTCATTGCGCTTTCTAATTCAGGTGAATCCAGTGAAGTCACTACTCTGATTCCGCTGTTGAAGCGCTTGAACGTGCCTTTAATTTCTATGACGGGCAATGACACCTCCACGCTTGCAACAGGCGCTGATAGCCACATCAACGTGGGTGTAGAAAAAGAAGCTTGCCCGCTAGACTTGGCACCGACATCCAGCACTACCGTGGCCCTCGTCATGGGGGATGCGCTTGCTATCGCCTTGTTAGAAGCACGTGGTTTTACCGCAGAACAATTTGCCTTTTCCCACCCAGGTGGTTCTTTAGGCCGTAAATTGCTGCTGAAAGTCAAAACCATTATGCACTGTGGTAGTCAGATACCGCAGGTCAAACCGGATACCCTCGTAAAAGATGCCCTGATCGAAATGACGCAGAAAGGCCTTGGTATGACAACCGTTATTGACGAACACGGACAACTTAGCGGTATTTTTACCGACGGTGACTTACGTCGCACATTAGATAAAGACATTGATTTTCACACTACCCCTGTACAAGCTGTCATGACAACAGGCGTAACAACCATTGATCCAGAACGCTTGGCTGCCGAAGCTCTACAGGTTATGGAAGAGAAGAAAATCAATGCTTTAGTTGCCACTGAAAACGGTAAAGTTGCAGGCGTCATCAATATGCATGATTTACTGAGAGCTGGGGTTATTTAATGCGCAAGCGTTATATTGCCACTATTCTCATCGCCCTTACGGTCGTGGCCTATATGGCTCTTAATGACCGTCAGGGGGAAGAATATCACGATCAGGAACAAGCCAAGCTAGAACCTGATTTTATGGTTGAGAACCTAAACCTGCAAAATTATGGGGAAAATGGCGAGTTACGACAAACCGTGAAAGCAAAATCTGCCAAACACTTCCCTGCGACCGATGTTCAAGCCGAAATTGTAGCGTTTATTTCTCCGGACATTACACTCCATCAAGCAGATAAAAAACTTTGGCGATTGACAGCTGAAACTGGCAAATTAACAAATCAGCGCTACCTAAGCCTATCCGGTCGCGTTGCAATTAAACCTTTAGTTGACGCATCGACTCGCTTTAGTCTGAAAACCGCAACACTCAATATGGACTTAAATACACAAATCGCTAACACTGATTCTGACGTTATTATCGAAAACCCTAACACCCTGATCGAATCGACAGGACTGACACTAGATCTAAAAAAAGAAACCGTTCAGTTTATATCCAAGGTAAGAGGCTCACATGATCCATCCCATCAGTAATACCTTGATTTTAGTTTTAAGTTTTTGGGTGGCCGCTGTTCAAGCCTTACCCGAAGACACTCAACAAGAAATCCGTATCGCCAGCGACAAGGCCTTTCTCGACAAACCAAAAGGGGAATTAATCTACACTGGCAATGTGCGCTTAAACCAGGGTTCGTTGAAAATTGAAGCCGATAAGGTCACCATCATTCGTGATGAAACGGGTCTAAAGCAAGTAGTAGCGGAAGGCAAACCCGCGCGCTATGAGCAAGTGTTAAATCAAGATCAAGAAAAAACCAAAGCCTATGGTGAGACCATTATTTATCTAACAAAAAGCAAACAATTAACGTTGTTAAAAAATGCTGGCTTACAAAAACAAGGTAATGAATTCAGTGGTGAACGTATTGTTTATCTGATTGATCAGCAAAAAGTTAAGGCGGAAAGCCCACAAGAAGATCAGCGTATTCGCATGGTGATTCAGCCAGAACAACAAAAGAATTCCAGCGAAAGTACTAAGGAATAAAATGGCGATTTTAAAAGCACAAAATCTAGCCAAAAGTTACGGCCCACGCCAAGTGGTGGAAGATGTATCCATGTCCATTGAAAGTGGACAAATTGTTGGATTACTGGGCCCAAATGGCGCCGGTAAAACGACCTGTTTTTATATGATTGTAAATCTGGTTAACGCTGACAAAGGACGCATTGTCATCGATGACCAAGATATTACTGATCTACCTATGCATGGGCGCGCACAACGCGGAATCGGATATCTGCCGCAAGAAGCCTCTATCTTTCGCAAGCTAACCGTTGCCAATAATATTTTAGCAATTCTAGAAACCCGCAAAGATTTAAATAATAAGCAGCGCCAAGAAAAACTAGAAAGCCTTTTGGATGAATTTCATATTCAGCATATCCGTGATAGCTTAGGTATGGCTCTATCCGGCGGTGAGCGACGTCGTGTAGAGATCGCGCGCGCCCTAGCTGCGGAACCCTCTTTTATATTGTTAGATGAGCCTTTCGCCGGGGTAGATCCCATCAGTGTCGGCGATATAAAGAGCATCGTAAAACAGTTAAAAGAGCGAGGGTTAGGGGTACTGATCACTGACCACAATGTCAGAGAAACTCTTGATATCTGTGAAAAAGCTTATATCGTAGGTAATGGGCATATCATCGCCGAAGGTAATGCTGAGCAAGTACTCGCAAACCAGCAAGTAAAAGACATTTATTTGGGCGATGATTTTAAGCTCTGAGTATTTTACGGAGTTTAAACCTCGTCCTAATAAGTCTAGACTTGGTTCAAACTTCATGTATATTCAATAGTAGATGAATTGGTTTTTGCCACGGAATAATAAGCAGTATTTATGAAAGCGTCCTTGCAATTAAAAATGGGTCAACATCTTACGATGACCCCCCAGCTGCAACAGGCCATTAGACTACTTCAGCTTTCAACCATCGACCTCCAGCAGGAAATCCAAAACGCGTTGGATTCCAATCCATTACTGGACGTTGAGGAGGAATACGAAGGCGAAACACCCCAAGACCAATCAACACAATCGCAATCAGAGAATAAAGACACCGAAGCCAGCGAAAACCAAACACAGGAAAACGTTGGCGACGATGCAACTGCCGATAGTGACTGGAACGAAAATATTCCCGACGACTTGCCCACAGATAGCGATTGGGATGACACATGGCAAGCTTCAGCATCGCCAGCCAGCAGCAGCGAATCCTACAGCGGTGGCGATGACTTCGATTTTGACAGCCGCAACGGCAGCACAGATGATTTACAAGACCACTTACTGTGGCAATTAAACCTAACCCCGATGTCCGACAACGATCACATGATAGCCGTTAACATTATTGAAGGGGTTGACGATGACGGTTACTTAAAAGTAAGCCTAGAAGACATCCTCGCCAGTTTTGATCCGGAACTTGAGATCGAACTGGATGAACTTGAAGCAGTTCTGCACCTATTGCAACAATTTGAGCCCAGTGGTGTTTGCGCACGAGATTTACAAGAATGCCTCTCTTTGCAACTGAAGCAATTACCAAAAGACACCCCATGGTTAGATCTTGCACAGAAACTTATCGATAATCACATCGACCTGTTGGGCAGTAAAGATTACAGCGCATTGATGCGTAAACTCAAAGTCAAAGAAGACGAACTCAAAATTGTGATTCGAGGTATTCAAGAACTCAACCCTCGACCAGGCTCACAAATTGCCCCGCAAACCAGTGAATATGTCATCCCGGACGTCATTGTTCGACAGGTAAAAGGCCATTGGCGCGTGGAGTTAAATCCCGAAATTGCGCCAAAACTGCGTATCAATGACCACTATGCATCCATGGTCAAGCGCGCCGATAATAGTAGCGACAACAACTTTATCAAAGATCACTTGCAGGAGGCTCGTTGGTTCTTAAAGAGTCTTCAAAGCCGCAATGAGACGCTACTCAAAGTTGCTAGCAAAATCGTAGAATATCAACAGGCCTTCTTAGAAGAAGGGGATGAAGCTATGAAACCTCTTGTATTGCACGATATTGCAGAAGCGGTTGAAATGCATGAATCCACAATATCTCGTGTCACCACACAAAAATATATGCACACACCACGAGGTATCTATGAGTTAAAGTACTTCTTCTCAAGCCATGTGAGCACTACTAGTGGTGGCGAATGCTCATCTACCGCTATCCGCGCAATGATTAAAAAACTTATCGCCAGCGAAGCCGCTAAAAAGCCATTAAGCGATAGTAAAATCGCTGCGGTTCTCGAAGAAGAAGGCATCAAAGTCGCAAGACGTACTGTGGCCAAATATAGAGAAGCCATGCATATACCCCCCTCTAATGAACGCAAGAGGTTGGTATAACGAAAAATTGACTTGAATCGTCTCCGGTTTTAGCCGGTAGCCTATACTAAGATTAGGTTACCAGCACATTAACGCACCCTTTGGGTGCCGACAGTAGGAGCTACATATATGCAAATCAATATCAGCGGACACCATGTAGAAGTGACTGACGCCCTTCGCGACTATGTTCATTCAAAAGTCGAGAAGCTGGAAAGACACTTTGATAATATCACCAATGTTCAAGTAACATTGACCGTTGAGAAGCTCGTACAAAAAGCCGAAGCGACCGTCCATGCGGCTGGCGCCGAATTACACGCCAATGCCGATAATGAAAACATGTATGCCGCCATTGATGGCCTAACCGATAAACTAGACC
Source organism: Bermanella marisrubri (assembly GCF_012295615.1). Lineage (NCBI taxonomy): Bacteria > Pseudomonadati > Pseudomonadota > Gammaproteobacteria > Oceanospirillales > Oceanospirillaceae > Bermanella > Bermanella marisrubri. The sequence goes on along the minus strand of NZ_CP051183.1, from coordinate 846,307 downwards.
GTCAATTAATAAAACATAAAGAGAAGATGGTTAATCACCGTCACGGAAATAGCCACTAATTTAATCCATATGTCTTCGAGTATTGCTCAAATTCTAACGTCAGAGCGCACCCAATGGGGTGCCACTTGCACCAGTAAAAAACGATTGATGCAACATATTAGTCAATTCCTAGCGGACAGCATCCAAGATGCAGACCCTAGTGAAATTTATGAGCGTCTTATCGCACGAGAGAAGTTGGGCAGTACTGGCATTGGAGAAGGCATTGCCATTCCCCATTCACGTCTAGCAGAGTGCCATGAAACTATTGGCGCTTTGTTCGTGCTGGAAACACCTATCGATTTTGATTCCATTGACCGCCAACCTGTAGACATTGTATTTGTTTTATTGGTGCCAGAAGAAGCCAATGAACAGCATTTAAAAACGCTAAGCATGCTAGCAGAGCAGTTTAGCCAATCGTCATTTCGTAATCGGTTGCGAGATGCACGGTCTACCAGCGAACTCTACCAGATTGCGGTACACTGATAGATTCTTAATGTTCGCAAAACATACTGATTAAGGTTTGTCATGAAATTGGTCATCATTAGTGGACGCAGCGGTTCTGGCAAGAGCACTGCGTTGAATGTGCTAGAAGATCTCGGCTTCTACTGCATTGACAATCTACCAGTCATGCTATTGCCTACCTTAATGCAACAAGCGAATCAGCAGGGCACCGGTCTTGTGGGCATGGCCGTCAGTATTGATGCTCGCAACATACGCTCTGAATTAGGTAATTTTGCCGACATCGTTAGCCAGCTGCCAAACGATTGCATCTTGGAGATCATCTATCTAGATGCCCATGTGGACACTCTGCTCACTCGGTTTAGCGCAACACGACGCAAACACCCTCTAACGGATGCCGATGTACCTTTATTTGAGGCAATAAATAAAGAGGTAGAGCTACTGCATCATATTGCCGACATGGCAGACCTCACCATTGATACCACCCATTTATCCATGCACCAACTGCGCACAATGATTAAAAACCGCGTGGTGGACAAAGATAGCAACGAGATGTCGATTCTATTTGAATCTTTTGGGTTTAAGCATGGCATACCAAAAGACAGTGACTTGGTGTTTGATGTACGCTGCTTGCCCAATCCTTACTGGGACCCTCAGTTACGCCACTTTACTGGGCAAGATCAAGCCATCATTGACTTTCTGAGCGATGAATCTTCTGTGAATGAAATGTATAGCGATATTGATGATTATCTACAGAAATGGTTACCAGAGTTTCAAAATAATAACCGCACATATATGACCATCAGTATCGGCTGCACTGGGGGCCAACATCGCAGCGTATACATGACAGAGCGTCTTTACCAAGCCTATGAAAAGCGCTATCAAAATGTTCAATTACGTCATCGTGAATTAAACCCATAAATAGCCCCATTAAAACCAATTTCCACCATTGCTAGACAGACCGCTTGGGGCTGCGCTATGGTTATTAATTATTAAAAGAAAAACGTGCAGCAGCCCATGCTAGAGCAATCCATTACGATTATTAACAAGCTCGGTCTCCACGCCCGAGCCGCGGCGAAACTTGTTTCCACCAGTAGCACTTATACGAGCAAGATTAAGATCAGCTATAATGGAAAAGAGGTGGATGCAAAAAGCATCATGTCAGTCATGATGCTAGCCGCGAGTAAAGGCAGTGAAGTTACGTTGCATGTTTCTGGAGACGACGAAAAAGCCGCAATGCAGGCCATAACGGATCTTATCAACAACCGTTTTGACGAGGATGAATAGTCTCGTAACGTCGGGCTTCATACACTAGCCATAGCTAGATTGTCACATTAACGGTACAATTCCCGCCTCTCGAAAGGATAGAGTTCTATGGCCAGAGGCGAATATCAGAACAGCAAATTACAACATCTTGAGTCTGCACTTGAAAGCGGTGCTTTGGCTCAAGTTCGCCGTATCCTCAACAGTGATTTGCAAGCCGCCGATGTTGCTCACCTTCTTGAATCCTCCCCCCCAAAAGAGCGTAAACTGCTGTGGGGATTGATCGACGAAGAGAACGAAGGTGACGTACTTCAACACCTAGGTGACGAAATACAAAGCTGGTTGTTAAACCAGATGTCCGTACAAGAAATGGCCAATGCTATTTCTGATCTAGATACGGATGACGTTGCTGACGTTCTACAAAATCTTCCTGATAAAGTGACTCAGGAAGTACTCACCACCATGGATGAGCAAGACCGCGACCGAATAGAAGCGGTCTTATCTTATCCAGAAGATACTGCCGGTGGTTTGATGAATACGGACACCATTACGGTGCGTCCTGACATTACTATCGAAGTAGTCTTACGTTATCTACGCCGCCACCGCAGTCTGCCTGATATGACTGATAGCTTGTTGGTAGTTAATCGCCGTGATGAATTCATAGGTAGTCTTCCCATCAATAAGATTCTTGTTAGTGATGGCGATACCACCGTGCGCGAGGTGATGAGTACAGATGTGGTCAGTATCGATCCTGAAACTACCGATACACAAGTGGCACAACTGTTTGAGCGTCACGATTTAATTTCTGCTCCAGTGGTTGAAAGTCACACGCATAAACTTTTGGGCCGAATCACCATCGATGACGTGGTTGATGTAATACGTGAAGAAGCCGACCACAGCCTCTTAAGCATGGCCGGTTTAGATGAAGATGAAGATACGTTTGCCCCGGCATTAAAAACCAGCCGACGCAGGGCCGTTTGGTTGGGCATTAATTTAATTACTGCATTTGTTGCCAGCGGCGTGATTGGTATGTTCCAAGATACATTGGATAAAGTCGTCGCATTAGCCGTGCTCATGCCCATTGTTGCTAGTATGGGTGGTATTGCAGGCAGTCAGACATTGACGCTCGTCATTCGCGGCCAGGCAATTGGTCACCTAGACTCCGGTAACATGGGCTGGTTAGTAAATCGCGAATTCATTGTCGGCTTAAGTAACGGTTTATTATGGTCCGTTATTATCGCTCTAGCGACTTATATATGGTTTCAGGATATACAAATCTCGCTCATCATTGCCATTGCAATCGTCATTAACTTAATTATCGCGGTGTTAGCAGGTGCCTTACTCCCGTTATTGCTCAAAAAACTAGGTATTGACCCTGCCTTGGCTGGTAGCGTGATATTAACCACAGTAACCGATGTGGTTGGCTTTATGGCATTTTTAGGCTTAGCAACTGTATTTTATTTATAGGGCACCTCTAACAAGTCACTTTAAGCTCTGGCCTTGATCGTGTTTCAATATCAAGGCGTGGTATTGAAGGTCTAACGGGTTAAATCGAAATGCCACAACACAGAGATTGGAACACGAAAAAGGCCCCAAAGGGCAAGGCCTGTAGCACTTTCCTTCGGTGTCAGGCTTCTGGGAAAGGACTCGTCATTACGCGGCGAAGCCTTCCTTGAATGAAACCACTACAGGCGTCTTGCAGAGTCAAATTGACTTATTAGAGGTGCCCTAGAGTATTGAATTATGACTGAAGATTACGAAAACGAAGAAGAATATCTAGGACCCAGTAAATCCCAAGTAAAGCGTGAGATGCATGCGTTGCAAGATTTGGGAAAGCAAATTTGTGAAATGCCAAAGCAACAGCAAAGCAAACTACCTTTGAGTCCAACCATGATCGAAGCTATTGCAGAATGGGGACGCATCAAAAAGAACGAAGCGAAGCGACGCCACTTACAGTACGTAGGAAAAGTTATGCGTTCGGAAGATGTAGAGGCCATTCAAAACGCATTAGAATTACTGGATCCTAGTAGTGAAGCCTTCAATCGCGTTTTACATCAGCAAGAAAAATGGCGCGATCGTTTAATCAATGACGGCCAAAGTGCATTAAATGCCTTTTGCGAAGAATTTGAAGTAGATGATATGCAGCAACTACGTCAGTTGATACGCAATGCCGTGAAAGAACAAAAACTGATACAAGAAGGCTCAGAAAAAGCGTCTGAGAAAAAGGCCAAGGCATCAGCTCGCAAGCTGTTTTTACATATTAAAACTTACTATCCTTCGTAGTAAGTGTCCGTGCCTCAAACCGTCTTGGTTATTATAGAGGCACTCCTTTCACTCATAATCGTTTATGCTTCAACAATGGCATAGACTGACGAATCTTTTGACAGAGTTCAAGATCAAGTTCAACAACCAACTCACCTGCTTTTTCGCTGTCTAACTCGCCCACTATTTCTCCGTCTGGATTGATGACAATAGATTGCCCCCAGGTGATGCGTCCATCCTCGTGGGTGCCCACCTGATTCGCGGCCATAACAAAACTTTGAGTTTCAATAGCTCTTGCCTTTAATAAGGTCAACCAATGCTTTTGACCTGTGGTATAGGTAAACGCAGAGGGTACGGTCACGACCTGACATGACTGCTTTTGATACTGTTGATACAATTCGGGAAAACGCAAATCATAGCAAACACTTAAACCATACAGAGTACCGTCAAGGCTAACCGTCTTACTTTGAGTCCCAGCTATGAAAGTATCAGATTCACGATAACGACCCTTATTATCGCTTACGTCTACATCAAACAAATGGACTTTATCGTACTGGCAAACCTCGCTTCCATCTGCAGCAAAAACTAAACAGGCAGCCAACACCTTATCTTCAACGCTGGACATCAACGGCATAGAACCTGCGATAATATTTACCTTAAAATCCTTTGCAAGAGCAGATAATTGAGAGCGGACAGGCCCCCCTTTCTGACATTGAGTTTGTGCGATCTCCACTTGATTCTTTACTCCCAAGCAAACAAACATTTCAGGAAGTAAAACGGTAGTGGCGCCTTGTTCTACACAGCGCTTTATCGCAGCCTCTGCTGCTCGTAAATTAGGTTGGACTGCTTTGCCACTGGTCATCTGTACCAAGCCGACGGTAATCACAGTTTGCGTCATCACTCATCACCTAATCCGAAGAAACGTTTCATGCGGAACCAAAAGCCTTTATCTTGTTTGCCTTCTATTTCGTTATCAAAGCGCTTACGTAAAGATAACTTTGGTTTGTCCCATGTACCTTTTACGTCATAGGTGGCACTGGTAAATTTTTCAATTTCGTCACCTACGATTTTTTCGCCGAAAAATAACGACGCTGCTACAGGTGGAGCAAATCCCGCTAAAATGGCAACGAAAGGCAGGCTACTTGTAACTGGGAACGTCACCGATAATTGCTGATTCAATTCCTTGGTATTAAGGTTAACGGTACCACTTGCAGAGAAATCTGCAGCCGGGCCATTAATATCCAAAGTATCCACAATTCGAATCAAACCGTTATCAATATTCGCTTTCACATCCACCGAATCAAAATGTATACCTGATTGGTATAGATCAGAAAAATCCAAACGCAAACGACGTCCGATAGCAGCAAAATTTAAAATTCCAAATGCATTCAATGCCCCCGTATCGCCTGTTTCCATAAATAGTCCGTCTCGAAGGCGTATAGTGGTAGAGCCATTTAATGTTTCATTATTAAATTGTAGGGGAGAGCCCTGCCAGTTAACGATTAATTGCGCATCAGCAGAATCTGCATCCATAACCGGTTTAGTACGCCAAGCGGCTTGTATACCAGCAACATCATTGGAGGCCAGCCTTAAGTCAACAGAGGTCAATGGCGGTTGATTTGCCCTTGCTTTTTGCCACTGAGCAGACCCTTTCACTGATAACTTTTTAATAAAGCCATCAATATTATTAATAAAAATTTGCTGCCCATCACTATCTAAATCGAGAGACCAACTTCCGTAATTAGTGGGCCCCACAAAAATTTCATCTACGGACAACCGCAGGGCCGGCACTTGTTTGGGATCAATATTGGTAAACAAATCTTCCTGTGGCTCAAGGTCAATTTTTTCACTATTAACGGTGGCAGGCCAGTGAATATAGTCAAGATCTAGATTCAACGGTTGGTCGGACTCGTAATCAATACGGCCCGTGATAATTGGAGAAGTCACATCCAGGCGCCAACCTTTCGCTTGCGGTCGGATAGAAGCCTGAACGTCTTTTACATGATCATCTTTGTATGACAAACGATCCGTGCTGACTTTGATTTCTTTGATAAACGATGCGTTAGCTTGAACCTGAGTATCATTTGACGACGCGCTATCAATTGACCTCCATGTTTGCTGCCATTGATCCAAAGGTATATGACTTAAATGTCCCTCTACCAATAAACCCTGACTGGTTGGGATATAGGCTTCGGTCGCACCTAGATAAACTTGACCACTAAAAATGCTTTGATCTTTGAGCAACATGGCCAAACTTAATTTATCCGCATAGCTTAAACGAAACTCTTGGCGGTCATTTAAGCGGTAACTCAGTTTTAACGGCTTTTCATCATTTTCGACCTTACCGTAAGGCTTAGGTGCGTCCACTTTGAGGCCTTTAAGTTGGGAAGATAATTCGATTCCTGTAAAGCCATCTTGCAACCGATTAATATAAAAACTACCAGAAACATTCGTGCGACCTTCGATAGGAGTGAGCAACGACAAACTAAGCCATTGTTTTAGACCTTTCATATTGGCAGTCCCATCAAACCGAATTTCTGGTGAGAAACCAGATTCACTCACATCACTGACAATATTCAATCGAACATCTTCCTGCCATAGTCGAGTATCAATTGAATTACTGCTTAGTCCTTGCGAACTGCTGTAGTAAATACTTCCAGCGGTTTGTTCAAATATCAAACCCTGCAACGATAAATCAGATTGTTTTATTTGTGTTGCTACATCGACAATGGGTTCGCCTTCATCTAGCGGAATAAATAACCCTAATTGGGTCTCGTGTTGCCCAGTTATTGACCAATCTTGCAACTGCTCGTTGACTACTTTTTTCAGAGGGGTGTCCTGAAAGTAAGCTAGTAATTCCTCGCTGTCACCCTTGACCCCAGAGGAGATAGCTAGCCAATTTTCTTCGGCGTCATAGCTCAACGAGACGTTTGACAATTCGCCACCAAGTGATTGACCCTGTTCAAAACGACCCAACACTTTACTGTTTTGCACCCATACGGAACCATGGATATCTTGCACTGAGGGCCACTCGTCCATATAGCGTAAACGCCCTTCTCTGGCGTTTAGCAGTAGTTCGAGCTGAAGCTGCGAATCACTCTCTTGCAGTTCGCTCAACAATAGCAATTGTCCATTTTGAATTGTGCCGCCCAGTAATGCTCCATCCAACCAATTCGTAAGATTTTCACCTGCTATTTTAGGAACCAAACGCTTGTGAGCTGCAACCGGAACGTTAGAGAGAGCTAAATTAAGTAATAACTGATCATTGGCAGGCGACGCTTTATTCAGTAGCAAATCAAAACCGCCACTTACTCTTCCAAGATCAGCTAGCTGAATATTGAGATCTTGTGATGTGACTCGAATGGACTTCTGATCAATACGCCAATCTACTTGCCCTTTGCTTGTTGTACTCGCCAAAGCTTGTTCATAGATATTAGCAAAATTAAACTGAGCACCATCACTCTCAAACTGTACACGCCCCCCATCCTTGTTGGCTGCAACAACACCGGACACATGTTTGATACCGGGTGCGCCCTTGTAAGGATTAAGTTGAATATCGTTTAAACGTGCAACGAAATTGTATTGCGTCTCCTTACTAGGAGACTGATTAACAATTAAATTCGCATCTCGTAAGTTACCCTGCGGTCGTAAACTATCTAAGGTCTCATCCAATGTTTCGGGCATCAACTCCAAATCATAAAGCAGATTTTCGAGGTAACTCAATTCGATATCTTGAATATAATATTGCCAGCGATTATCTTGTCCTTTTCGACTTAAATTAAGGCCAAAGTTTTCAAACTGCCAAGGTTCTTGCTTAAGATTAAATTTGGCTTTATCAAACCAAATCGACCAACTATTTAAACTCAGCTGTTTAACCCAGAATTGGGTATTCACCGCTTTTAAGTTTGCATAATCTTGCATCTCAACACGAGGGCTAGACACATTGAATTTAGCATAATTAAGTAGACCTTCTTTAAACTCAAAACCTAAGTTCATGGAAGGAGAAAACGATTCGAAAGTACTTAAATCAAATAGATTTTTTAACCAGTAAGCCACATCAGCGTTTGCAACATCTAGATTACCACGCGCATAAAATTGAGATAGATCCCATGGGTCGCCTTCACTATATAGCTGTAAACTTGCTCTAATAGATTTTTCTTCACCATAAACCACACTGCCTGTCATCAGACGATGGAATCCATCCCCCGTCATTACAACATGATCCAATTCAACTGTACGACCATCTCCAAAATCAACAGTGACATTATTTAGTTCAAGATACTGCTGTAACAATAAGTTTTGGATGAGTGACTTTAAGCCCACAGGGTTATTTTGCGAGTCTGTGGGCTCTCCATCACCAAGAGACAAGTACAGGCCGGATAAACGTACACGATCAAATACTGGTTTTAGATTGATTAAACTTAAACGAGGATTCAGTACGGCATCAATAGACGCTATAGATAGGTTTGCTTGACGTGCACTTTTCCCAGCGATCGTTATACCTTCCATTTGAATAGAAGGTACGAGAACATTCATATCGCCAGATAAGCTACGTATATCAACCTGAGAGTTTAATTGCTCGCTTAAAAACTGCTCCAAATTCTGACGATACTGACCAATGTATGGAAACACCTGTTGACCGATGGCACTGTATAATGCCATCAATAAAAAGGCAGCCACCAGAAACAGGTTCAGAGAATTTAAGCTTTGCTTGAGAACCGTTCGTTTCATAGTCTATTGTAGTATAACGTCGTACTGCTCTTGACTGTATAAAGGCTCCACTTGCAACTTGATAGTCTTGCCAATAAAGTTTTCAAGGTCCGCTAGACTTTGGCTTTCTTCATCAAGGAAGAGATCAATAACACCTTGTGACGCTAATACTAAATAACCGTTAGCATCATACGCACGGGCTTCTCTTAAAAGCTCTCGAAAGATCTCATAGCAAATGGTTTCCGCAGTTTTAATAGTGCCGCGACCGTCACAGTGATGACAGGGTTCACAAATCATTTGCCCCAAGCTTTCTCGGGTACGTTTGCGCGTCATTTCAACCAAACCCAACTCCGATACTTGGGAGATTTTGGTTTTCGCGTGATCTTTTTCTAATACTTTTTCTAGCATCCGAAGGACTTGACGCTGATGCTCCACATCCTCCATATCGATAAAATCTAGAATGATAATACCGCCAAGATTACGCAGTCTTAATTGACGACCAATGACGGTGGCTGCTTCAAGGTTAGTTTTGAAAATGGTTTCTTCTAAATTACGATGACCAACAAACCCACCCGTATTCACATCAATGGTGGTCATGGCTTCAGTTTGATCAATAATCAGGTAGCCCCCTGATTTTAATTGGACTTTGCGCTCAAGCGCCTTTTGAATTTCATCTTCAACCGCATACAAATCGAAAATGGGACGTTCGCCAGGATAATACTCCAATTTATTCTCGACTTCCGGCACGAACGATTGCGCAAATTCCTGCGCCTTTGAAAAGTTTTCACGACTATCAATTAATACTTTATCCACCTCAGGGCGAATAAAATCGCGGAATGTACGTAAATGCAGCGGTAACTCTTCGTAAATCACACTTGGAGCGTCCGCAGATTTCATACGCTCCTGAACTTTACCCCAAACGCGCTGCAAGTAGCGGGTATCCATAAGAATTTCATCTTCTCCGGCACCTTCAGCAGCAGTACGAAGAATAAAACCGCACTCATCACTTAAACCTTCCGCTTCCATACAGGACAACACTAATTTCCGTAGGCGATCACGCTCCCCCTCGTCTTCAATTCGTTGGCTGATTCCTACATGCTGAGAGTACGGCATAAATACGAGATAACGGGAGGGAATTGAAAGATGCGTCGTAAGTCGCGCCCCTTTGGTACCTATGGGATCTTTTGTCACTTGCACTACAAGGCTTTGGCCCTCATGCACCAAACTAGTGATAGCATCCGGCTGGCGCTTGGCTGCCTCACTATCTTTCGCCGGACCATGAATATCTGCTGCGTGTATAAAAGCGGCGCGCTCTAAACCTACGTCAACAAATGCAGCTTGCATACCGGGCAAGACACGCACGACTTTACCTTTGTAGATATTGCCAACGATACCGCGACGGTTACTGCGTTCGATACTAACTTCCTGCAATACCCCGTTTTCCACAAGACCCATTCGAGTCTCTGTGGGGGTTACATTTAATAAGATTTCCGTATTCATGGTCACTACTCTACCCAGCTAACTGGGTCATAAAATCAAGTTTGCCAATAAGGCACACTAAAACTGTCTAGCATGGCGGCTACCGTCTCAAGCGGCAATCCCACCACGTTACTAAAACTTCCGTGGATACGCTCGACCAATACGGCACCCATACCCTGAATACCATACGAACCTGCTTTGTCCATAGGCTCTTCAGTGGCCACGTAGGCCTCTATTTGTGCGGCTGTTAACGTCTTAAAGGTCACCCTAGTGGCAACATAACGTACATCGAGCCGCGTACCTTGACGAATCGCAACGCCACTAAATACCTCATGACTACGCCCGGATAGTCTTGTTAACATGGCGATAGCGGCTTCCTTGCTTTGCGGCTTACCCAAAATTTCATCGTCAACAACAACACATGTATCACTGCCCAACACAGGTCGCTCTTGCTCATGGCAAGCTTCAGCCTTCTCTCTAGCCAAACGCACGACATAGTCTTTAGCGCTTTCGTTTGCCAAAACGGTTTCATCAATGTCAACAGGCCTTATAGCAATATTGACCCCTATTTGCTGTAATAATTCTTTTCGACGGGGTGATGCGGACGCCAATATCAGATCTGCCATTGCTACGCCCTAAAGAACTGTCGTATAGCAAATAGCAAGTTGTACCAAAGCGGCCAAATAAGAGCACTCCCCACACTGGGCCATAACAAAGCTGTCTTACGATCAACCCCCATCAGGGATTCGATCCAGAAACTCATTAAAAGATATAAGCCAACCATGACGAATACCATAAAGCTTTGCTGTAACGGGTTATAAATACGCATTCTTGATTGCATTAAAGCGCATAAATACCCCAGCACGCTTAGCGCTAGAGCACTTTGCCCCAATAGCTGGCCATGAAGCACATCAAAAAGTAACCCCATAAAAAAGCCAAGGAAGATGCCAGCGCGACCAGGGCTTAGTACACACCAAAAAATAAGAGTCATGGCGACCCATTCGGGGCGAATGAAGTCAATCAAACGCGGAAAGGGTAAAACCGACAGGACGAACGCTAAAAAGAAGGTAGGCAAAATGACAGCATAGGCGTTCATTACAGACCCTCCGATTCGATAGTGGGCAAACGACTTTCAGCAGAGAACACCATCAGCAGATAGCGCGAACGATCCAAGAATGCGGTAGGTTTGGCTCGTACGATAGCAAATGGCTCTCCAGGGTCGTGTTCAACTTTGGTGATTTCGGCCACAGGGTAGCCCTTGGGGTATCGACTGCCTAAGCCTGAACTGACTAACAAATCGCCTTTTCGAATATCTGCCGTATCTGGCACATAAACCAAAGCCAATTCGTCTAATTTTCCGGTCCCGACAACAATACTGCGCAGACCATTACGATTAACTTGAACCGGAATGGCATGATTGCTATCGGCCAGTAACAGAACACGACTGGTATAAGGCAATACTTCAATCACCTGCCCCATCAGACCTTGCGCATCTAAGATTGGCTGCCCCACAAAAACCCCTTGTTCTGAGCCTTTGTTTAAAATCACCTCATGAGTATAAGGATCTGGGTCAACACCTATGAGCTCAGCAACGAGTACATCATCGTCCAATTGCTCGGACGCATTAAGCAGTTCGCGCAATCGATTATTTTCTGCTCGCAACGAGACCATTTGTTGCACTTTCTGCTTTAAAACCAAGGCTTCATTTTTTAAGCGTCGATTTTCATCTAAAAGCTCGGTGCGAGATACCGTAGATTCCTCCGCCCACAACCCCAATTGCATTGGTAAACCGGCAACCCAGTGAACGGGAGTGACAAAAAAGCCGAGGGCGTTACGCAAGTGAACGGTAGGCGCAAGATGCCTATCCGCGAGCAATAAAACCAAGCAGATGAATGCCGACAAAATAAGACGATAGCCTAACGTCGGACCAGACGAGAAAATACCTTTAATGGGGAACTCCTTTCAAAAACAGCGATGCAGTTAGTGAAAGCCAAACGGAATCGCTCAGCCAATAGCTGAGCGAAAAATGACCCATGGCTTAATATTCAGAAGCCAAAAGTTCCAGTTGTTGATCGGTCATAGTCTCAAGCGCACGACCGCCACCGCGAGCAACACAGGTCAAAGGATCATCGGCCAAGATAACCGGTAAACCGGTTTCTTCACTCAACAATCTATCCAAATGATGCAGTAATGCGCCACCACCAGTCAGCACTAAGCCTCGCTCAGCGATATCCGAAGCCAATTCGGGAGGGCACTGCTCAAGAGCGCTTTTCACGGCTTGAACAATAGCGGCTAGTGATTCTTGCAGAGCTTCAAGAATTTCGTTGGAATTCAAAGTGAATGAACGAGGAATACCTTCTGCTAAATTACGACCACGGACATCAATTTCACGAACTTCTGTACCCGGATAGGCGGTACCAATCTCTTGCTTGATACGCTCAGCCGTGGCTTCACCGATCAAGGAACCATAATTACGACGCACATAGGTAACGATGGATTCATCGAACTTGTCACCACCTACTTTTACCGACTCGCTGTAGACCACACCATTTAAAGAGATAATCGCGATTTCTGTCGTACCACCACCGATGTCAACCACCATTGAACCACTAGCATCTTCAACTGGCAGACCTGCGCCAATGGCCGCAGCCATAGGTTCTTCAATCAAATATACTTTGCGCGCACCCGCACCAATACAAGATTCGCGAATGGCTTTACGCTCAACTTGCGTAGACATACATGGAACACATACCAAAACACGAGGGCTTGGAGTCCAAAATGAAGATTCATGCACTTTTTTAATAAAATGCTGAAGCATTTTTTCAGTTACTTGGAAATCTGCTATAACACCATCGCGTAACGGACGGATAGCTTGAATATTACCTGGGGTACGGCCAAGCATACGCTTTGCGTCATGACCAACAGCCGCCACGGACTTCTGATTACCTTGTGTCCGAACCGCTACAACGGATGGTTCGTTCAGAGTAATGCCTTTTTCGCGTTCATAAATCAGGGTGTTAGCGGTTCCCAAGTCAATAGAAAGGTCACTTGAGAACATCCCTCTTAGTTTTTTAAACATCCGTCAAATCCAAAGATGATATAAATATTATTTTGGGCCTTAGACTATCAACCACGGGGTTTTTGAGCAAGGCACAAATATGTTAAGTTACGTCTTTTTCCAAGCTTACATTAAAGCAGAGAGACATTTCATGGCGCTCGATAGCAAAGATGTGAAAAACATCGCAAATCTGGCTCGTTTGGCACTGGACGATCAACAGATCGAACAATATCGCACGGACCTTAGTAACATTCTTGATCTAGTCGAACAAATGAATGCCGTCGATACCGGCGATGTTCAACCTTTGGCTCACCCAACTGATGCAGTACAACGACTGCGTGCAGACGTTGTTACCGAGTCTAACCAACGAGAGAAATACATGGCCAATGCACCTGCGCAAGAGCAAGGCCTATTTCTCGTTCCCAAAGTTGTTGAATAAGTGATCATTTGTCATGCATAACCTAACCCTAGCTGAAATTTCAAAAGGCTTAGAAACCGGTGAATTCACCAGCGTCGAAGTCACACAACATTTTCTTGATCGCATAAAACAACTGGATCAAGGAGAAAATGGCCTAAATAGTTTTATTACCGTATGCGAAGAGCAAGCGCTAGCCGATGCAAAAGCCGCTGATGAACGTCGAGCGGCAGGTAATGCCACTCCATGGACTGGCGTCCCTTTCGCACACAAGGACATTTTTTGTACAGATGGTGTTCTCACCACCTGCGCAAGCAAAATGCTCAGCAACTTTGTTCCTCCCTATGACGCCACCATTGTCGAAAAGTTTAAACAGCAAGGTGCCGTTTGTTTAGGTAAGACCAATATGGACGAATTTGCCATGGGCTCCTCTAACGAAAGCTCGTTCTTTGGTGAAGTTAAAAACCCATGGAACCAAAAAGCCATTCCAGGCGGTTCTTCCGGTGGTAGCGCTGCGGCCGTGGCGGCCCGTTTAGCACCTGCCGCAACCGGTACGGATACAGGTGGTTCTATTCGTCAACCATCAGCATTGACCAACCTAACCGGCTTGAAACCCACCTATGGTCGCTGCTCCCGTTGGGGCATGATCGCGTTTGCCTCTTCGCTAGACCAAGCGGGTCCGATGGCGCAAACCGCTGAAGACGCAGCAATGATGCTCAATGTAATGGCTGGCTTTGATGAAAAAGACAGCACCAGTGTTGAGCAACCAGACACTGACTTCACCGCTAACCTTAATGACGATATTAAAGGCAAGGTCATTGGTTTACCCAAAGAGTTTTTCCCTGAAAGCCTTGATGGGGAAATGGCCAGCAAAATGCGCGAAGCCATTGCGGAATTTGAAAAACTGGGCTGTACCGTTAAAGAAATCGACCTGCCAAGTACCGATCTTGCTATTCCTGCTTATTATGTTGTGGCGCCTGCCGAGTGCAGTGCCAACCTGTCACGTATGGATGGTGTTCGCTTTGGCTATCGCTGCAATGATCCAAAAGACGTTGAAGATTTATATAAGCGCAGTCGTGGAGAAGGTTTTGGCGACGAAGTTAAACGCCGCATCATGGTAGGTACTTTCGCACTTTCAACGGGTTTTTATGATGCCTATTATGTTAAAGCACAAAAAATTCGCCGCTTAATAAAAAACGATTTTGTTAAAGCGTTTGAAGACGTGGATTACATCATGGGACCAACGACACCGAGCCCTGCGTTTAACATTGGCGAGAAAAACGACGACCCTGTTTCCATGTATATGGAAGACAAATTTACCCTTTCTTGTAACCTTGCCGGCTTACCTGGCATGTCGATTCCGGCAGGTCAAATTAATGGTCTACCGGTTGGTTTACAAATCATGGGTAACTATTGGGATGAGGCTGGCATGTTAAACATGGCGCATCAATTCCAACAGGTAACAGAGCATCACAAGCAAAGCCCAGACGGCTTTTAATTCAGGGTCAAAAAGAGGAATTCACCATTATGGAATGGGAAGTAGTGATTGGCCTTGAGATTCATGCTCAATTGGCCACGAAATCAAAAATCTTTTCAGGTTCGAGCACCGAGTTTGGTGCCGAGCCAAATACACAGGCATCACTCGTAGACTTAGGTTTACCGGGTGTTTTACCTGTATTCAATGAAGAAGCACTGCGCATGGCAGTGAAATTCGGCTTAGCGATCGATGCAGAAATCGGCAAGGTGTCTGTGTTCGACCGTAAAAACTATTTTTACCCAGATTCACCCAAGGGCTATCAAACCACTCAGCTGCATCACCCTATTGTTGGTATGGGTCATATTGATATCGACCTTGAAGATGGCACGACGAAACGCATCAATGTGACTCGCGCCCACCTTGAAGAAGACGCAGGTAAGTCATTGCACGAAGACTTTCATGGCATGTCCGGCATCGACTTAAACCGCGCTGGCACACCATTGATTGAAATCGTATCTGAACCAGAAATTCGCAGCGCTAAAGAAGCGGCAGCGTATTTCAAAAAGATGCACAGCATCGTAACGTATCTTGGTATTTGCGACGGCGATCTTTCACAAGGTTCTATGCGTTGTGACTGTAACGTATCTTTACGTCCAAAAGGCCAAGAAGAATTTGGTACTCGTACCGAAATCAAAAACGTCAATAGCTTCCGTTTTGTAGAGCAAGCCATTAACGTTGAAATTGAACGTCAAATGGACATCCTTGAAGACGGTGGCGAAATCGTTCAAGAGACCCGTCTTTTTGATCCAGTGAAAATGGAAACGCGCTCCATGCGCTCAAAAGAAGTAGAAAATGATTACCGCTACTTCCCATGTCCTGATCTATTGCCTGTGGTGATTGACGATGATTATATTCAGGCGATCAATGATTCTTTACCCGAACTACCGGATCAAAAAAAGCAACGCTTCATGGATGAGCACGGCTTAAGTGAATACGATGCCGGTGTGCTCAGTGCTACTCGCGCCATCGCCGATTACTTTGAAGCCGTGGCGGCAAAATGTGGCGACTTCAAGTTGGCCGCCAACTGGGTCATGGGTGAATTATCCGCTGCGTTAAATAAAAACGAAGTGGAAATTCAAGATAGCCCAATTAGCGCAAAGCAACTTGGTCAAATGCTGGTACGTATTAAAGACGATACGATTTCAGGTAAAGGCGGCAAGACGCTATTCCAAGCGCTTTGGGAACAGCAAGGCGATGACGTGGATGCCTTGATCGATAGCTTGGGTCTAAAACAAGTGACGGATACAGGTGCTATTGAAGCCATTGTTGAAGACGTCATTGCTAACAACCAAGCGCAAGTAGATCAGTATGTGAATGCTGAGCCAGATAAGCGCGGTAAAATGATTGGCTTCTTTGTCGGTCAAGTTATGAAAGCGTCCAAGGGTACAGCAAACCCTGGCATGGCCAACAAAATGCTGAAAGAGAAGCTAGACGCAAAATGCTAAGCGCATTTTAATAGCGAAATACAAAGCCGTTTTCGAGCAATCGAAAACGGCTTTTTTATTTCTAGAGTTTTTCGTAGCGATTAGGTTCCTGAATAGGGTAACGTTGCAGCTTTACTGGGCGGCACTCCAAAATAACGTTTAAACTCTCGACTGAATTGATTGGGACTTTCATAGCCCACATCAAACGCTGTTTGACTTGCACTTAATTTTTGCTGGACCAATAAATCTTTCGCTCGCACCAGTCGCAACTGCTTCAAATGCTGCAAAGGCGATACGCCCGTTACCTGCTTAAAGTAATGATGATAGGCGGAAACACTCATACCAGCGATGCTTGCCAAATCGTCAACGCTAATACGCTTCGTTAAGTTCGATTGCATATATTCAATTGAACGCGTCACCGCGGAGAATTTACTGTCAGCGGATACCCATTGCTTTAACGTATGATAGCCAGGTCCCGTTAATACTTGATAATAAAGTTGATTAACAAAACTTGGTCCAAGAATTTCCAACTGACAAGGATCCAGCATGGCTTCGGCAAGCTGAGATACCAAAACTGCGAGACGATCAGGCGTCGACATAGAATTAATCACATTAAGCTGCTCTGCCGCATCACTCTCTTGTTCGCCTCGGATCTTATGAGACTCCATGATATGAACTTGTCGAGATATTTCATCACGATTAAAGGCCACGTAAATGCCTACAACTGGCTCATCTGGCTGCGCGAGAGTCTCACACTCAACAGGCATAGTATTACTGAGCAATAAGTATGTTTGTGGCGATGTTGAAAACTCCTGCCCTGCGGCTTTACCGCGCTTACTACCCTGCAACACGAAAAATAGACCCGAGTCATACATGAGTGGACACGCTGACTGATATTGATCTAGCACATACAGCTTTACATGCGGCAACAAGGTGTCCACATAGCCCATCTTTTCCCCGCCAGCCGCTTCCAAAAGCTGCTCAATCAGCGTCTTATCGTACATTGTCTCTCACCTTCAAGCCTTGTGCATTATAGTAGTAAAAGGCAAGCTTTATGCAATAAAAATATCATAAATCCTAATATATAGCAGAATTAGGCAAGACTACTGGAGAATATGACCAGCGAATAGCCATTGACCTGCCCTACCATAGAGCTATCTGATCACGGGAGGTCATTATGAAAAACATCTTTATTATTAACGCACACACCTATTACCCATTTGCCGAGGGTAAGCTGAATAGTAGCCTGATTGAACGCATGTCAGAGCAACTCAAAAGCAAAGGCTATGACATTCGTCTACAACACGTGGAAGATGAATATTCGGTAGATGAACAGGTAGAACTGCACAAATGGGCCGATGTGGTCATTGTTCAAGCCCCAGTTAACTGGATGGGCATGCCATGGAAAATGAAAAAATACATGGATGAGGTTTATACCCAAGGCATGATGGGTGAATTAAGTGCAGGCGATGGTCGCTCAGAGCAAGCGCCAAAAGAAGGTTATGGCTCTGGCGGCTTGCTAACAGGTAAAAAATACATGCTTTCACTCACATTTAATGCACCAGCAGAGGCATTCGATGACAAGGCGCAATACTTATTTGAAGGCAAAAGCGTAGATGACTTGTTCTTCCCATCTCATATGAACTTCAAGTTCTTTGCCATGGAACCGCTACCGACGTTTGCATGCTATGACGTGATGAAGAACCCTGAAATCGAAAAAGATTTTGAACGCCTAACATCGCATATTAATGACATCTTTTAATCTTAGGCCGAGGTATCGATCATGAAATTAAAAGCTGGTGAAACATTTCCATCCATTACCGTGAAAGATTTAGCGGGTAACAATGTGAATCTTAATGGGATAGAAGCGGATCATTGCGACTGGAAGTTGGTCGTGGTGTATCGCGGACAACATTGCCCCATGTGTACACGCTATCTCAATATCCTAGCTCAATACCGAGATGCCTTATTGAATAACGGTGTTGATATGATTGCCGTGAGCGCGGATTCTAAAGAGCAATTGGAATCGCACCTAGCGCAACTGGATATCAATTTTCCGATAGCGTATGGGTTGACCTTAGAACAGATGCAGTCTTTAGGTCTGTATATTTCAGAACCGAGATCGGAAAAAGAAACCGATCATAACTTTGCAGAACCCGGGCTATTCGTTATCAATGAAAAAGGCACCATTCAGGTAATTGATATATCCAACAACCCCTTTGTACGTCCAGAGGTTGATAAGTTGGTTTCAGGTTTGCAATGGATTCGCAACCCGGAAAATGACTACCCTATTCGCGGTATGTATCGCTACTAACAAGATATCAGGAGCATGGAAGCTCTCTCATTCTAAATATTAGGTTTCCGCCAACTGCTGATTCAGCTGCTGCACTAAGCAATTCAATGTCTGCTTGTCTTGTTCTTTTAAATCGCAATGTTCAAGTACATGACCTGCTGTACGTAACACAGTCTCCCACCGTGGTTTCTTAGGTAAAGTTTGCAAAGACAAATATTTATCTAGGGTGCGTGTCTTTGCAGTACTGCCATCCATATAGACACGCCAAAGCTTACTGCTCTCAGCCAAGTGCGCTTTACTTTTACCTGTATAGATTTGCCATAAATTCAGACTTTCCCTGATTACATTCACCGCGAGTTCTCTGACATCCGCTACCGCTTGAGAAGTAGTTGGCTGTTCGATATTGAGAGCTTTTTGAACACCAATGATGACTTCTTCTTCAAGAATGGGTGTAAGCCAATAATCCACATTAGCAACTCGCATAAACTTAAGCAGCAGTGATTTTTGGAAAGCAGGCACCATTAAGATAACAGGTAAATCAGGAAACTCTTGGCGAATACGATTGTAGCGGTCAAATTGATCAAGGGTAAAGTCATGTAAATCGAGTATCCACAACTCTGGGCGGTGCCGCATATATTGTTCCGCATTCAATTGACCGTAAGACAATCGATAATCGTCTTTCAAAGTTTTTGCCACTAGTATGCCAGATCGACTCTCTAGCCAGATATTTGGGCCTAAGTTATTCCCTGTCATGTGCTCAATAGGGAGCTCTTCCCTACCCGCTTTAGGAATAGAGACACTCAATAAAAAGCGCTTTGCTTTTTGCTTGCTATCGAGGCTTAGACCTTGCATCGATAATGATGCCTTTAAGAAGTCCATATCTTCGCTGGTTTGCAGGTCTCCAGGCACCCTAAGAAAGCGATATTCAAATACAACGGCAGCATCCGATTCTTTAACCACTAGCTTACAAGGGCTGCCAAATCGTTCGATCATGCGGGCAAAGTAAAGCAAGCTATGGATAAATTCTTCGGCGGCTACTTTTACGTTCGAAGACTGAGCCTTTACCTCAATATTGATTCCACTTAGGTAATAATAATGCCGTACCTTTGCCAGTAGTTCGTCTAAAGGATATTGATCATCTAACTCACTCATTAGCATCGTACGTTCAGGTTGCTGGATATTCGATATCAACTCCGAAGATATGGCCTCGTAACCATTATTATCCAATGCGTGCTTCACTTGTGATAGGCATGACTCATACACATGACTAATGTCTTGAATACGATTTTTTATTTGAATACTGCGTTCATCTAATATGGTTTTCACATAGTGCATCAAACGATTTTCTTGTCGTCTCTGAAGCCATAATAGATAGCTTTGCATTATTATAAATGCCATTAAACCAAAGTGTGCGAGAGGCTGACTGTTAATCCAAAGGTGTGTATAGATATAATCATGAATGACAACCACAGCCAAAACAATAAAGCTGGATAAGAAAAGAATACTATAAGGTGTTTTATTACGAATCAGTAATACACAGGTTACAACAATATAGATAACTGAACATAGACCCATTGCTTGAGCCACAGGACCAAAGTACGTAAAAACATGCGCAGGAGCGAATAGCGTAATCAAAGAAATGACTAGGCTCATGATTGAAACAACATGGGCGAACCAGTGATTCCTTAATCGAAAAAAGGTTTGGAAATAATACAAAAACAAGGGTAACGCCATAAACAATAAAATATGTTCAATGCGTTGCAATATCACCCAATCAAGATCTGAAAGCCACGTATATGCAACACGATCACCAACCAAAACGCTACGAAAGGCGATGCACCAAATAAACGTTGAAAAAAACCAATGAACCTTATTCCAACTTCTCTGCAATCCAGATATGAGCAAAAAAATAGATAACGTCATTAACAGTGTAAACGTCATTATCGTGACAAACTTACGACTCTCTAACAGTTCATGGTGATGCGCATCCGTGGCTATTTGAATACTATGAAAAACACCCCCATCTTTATGATGAAAATTGCTGACATGTAAAATGATCTCGTATTCTTTAGCCGGCGGCAGTTTGATAACCTCTGGGCCAAACTTCGGGGATTCATTATCTTGCGTGCGCGCGACTTGACCGCGCTGAAACAGGTTTTGACCATTCACCCAAACAGAAATCGCGCTAGGGGCATCGGGAACAAGTAGATGATATGACTGCAATTTAGGTAGCACTGCGCGATGACGCAGAGTTGCAAACCCAAAGCGATCATAAGGACCCTGCTTATGCCATAAACCAGGCAAAACAATGCCATCATGAATGGTTTGTTGAAAATCGGTATGCAGTACGCGCCAATCCAATGCCCAAAACCCGTCTAATTCGACTGGGCCTTGCTCGAGTGCCTGAGCATCTATTACCGTCTCTGGTTTGGCCTGTAGGGAATTCATCAGAAAAAGGCAGCACACGAAAATCAATAGGTATTTCAATGGTTTCATGGGCCTTTTTTGTTTTTCATGATACCGATAGTTTTGCAACAACCAATACGTCTGAACCCGCCATTATTTTGCACCCAGCGCAACGGCTCTTTTTCACTGGTCTATACTAAGAACAATAAAATAAACACTTCGTTATAGCATTGAGGCTATGTTGCAAAAGCTAACCACTCACGCTGCCATTGGGTTTGTGCTCTTGGCAGCGTTTCAATATGTGTCAGCTCAACCTAATCCAGATAATGTCATGGACAGCGGTCTGTTTGATTTATCGCTCAATCAATTGGCAGACATACGAGTGAGTGTCGCATCAATGGACGATGAACGAATCGTTCTAACGCCCGCCATCACGACGTCATATTCCATACAAGACATGCGCTCATTAGGGTTCAGCAATCTCGAAGAAGTATTAAGTTTTGTGCCTGGGATCATGGTTCAAGACAGTGCCATAGGAACCAAAGCCATTATGATACGCGGCGTTGTAGAGGCATTTAATCAAAAAGTTCTGTTTCTTTTAGATGGCGTCCCCTATTGGCAGGCCAGCCATGGTGGTATTCCTTTACTCGGCTTACCACTCGAATACTTGGACCGCATTGAAATCATACGCGGCCCAGGTGCCGTATTTTATGGCAGTAATGCCTCTTCTGGAGTGGTAAATATCATTACAAATGACCACGCCCAGTCGAGCATGACAGCCTCTATCGGCGCCGACAACGGCATTGCAGGATATCATCACGCAAAATTAGGCAACGCCTCTATTTCCTTTGGATTTCATGAAGAAAAACAACAGGCTTTCTCTGCTGAGTTCAATAACCGTCCAGTTCCAAGCTTTTATCCATCAGACACACCGTCAGATACAGAGTTTGACAAGCAAACCCACAGTCGGTCCATTTGGTTGGAGTTGAACAACCAACATTGGCATTCCAGCATCCACTATTTTTCCAGTGAAAATGACGGTTTAGCAGCGTCCGCTTCCACAATTAACCAAAGCGAAATGCAATACACTGGAACGTTATTTCATATGGAATATCACCACGAGTATGCATTAGGAAAAGGAAACTCCTACTTCGACATTAACAATTACTATCTTGCAATCCCTACCGATAACTTAATCAGTTTTGGAGAGTCAGGTACTCAGGGGTTTGCTCATGGGGGGCATGATAATAATCGCTTCCGACTTGGACACCAGGTGAGTTCTGCTTTGAGCGACAGCTTCAACCTACTAAATGGTTTTGAAGTGGAACATCGAAGTACTGGGCAATATCGCAATACCGATGAAGCAGGCAACATCGCTTCCGTCTCAATGGCATCTCAATCAGTCAATGAGTATTCACTCTATTCACAAGTGGATAAACAGTGGAACAAAACACGTTTACTAGGTGGTTTCCGGTTTGTAAGCAATGAAACGTCTGGAGAAATATTCTTACCGCGGGTGTCATTAGTACAGAGTATCAGTAGCGAACAAAGTCTGAAACTGCTGTATTCGAGCGCGTTCAATAGCCCTACGTTTATCCAGCAGTACATCAACATCCCTCCAAACGTGGTCCAAGGTGACTCGACTTTAAAGCCAGAAGAAATTCGCACACTTGAAGCCGCTTATAGCATTCAAAACCAGCAGCATTTATTTGAAGTGAGCGTATATACACTTGAAACCGACAATTTCATATACCGCACAGTCAATCAAGGTGGTGCTGCGATATATGCCAATACAAGCAGTTTCACGCGCCAGGGCTTGGATATCAGTTATCGCTATGCACAAAAACAATACCAATGGTTTGCTAACAGTGCTTGGATCAAACAAGGGAACCAAACTCACGACGAAGATCCAACTGCGCTATTCGCACCCCGATGGACACTAAACATGGGGCTTCAATACATACACCGCCATTGGGATTATGGAATATCCTTGCGCCACATTAGCGAACGCGACACCGCAAAGTCTTTAAACATCGTCAATCTGCAAGCACAATATCAAATTGGATCGATCAGCTATCGCTTCATTGCTAAGAACCTGTTGTCAGCAGAAATGAAACATCCAGATATACAAAACTTTCAATCTGATCAACTGATCCAAAATGGCCCAGATTCAGCGCACTTTAACTTTCAAATTCGCTATCAATTCTGAAGTATGGTTTAGCCAAGCACTAAGTTAATGCTCCCATGCCTAAGCTTACGCACAAAGAAATGGCATTTCCTGACTAATTAGACAAGCCCCTTAAACATATGGGAAAATGCGCGGTTAACTGAATCCCCCTTTCAACTTTGATTCATCAACCGTATTTGGAAGCTCCCATGGCCGTATTCGAAATCACACATCCCCTTGTTCGCCACAAACTTAGCCTTATGCGCTCAATCAGCCGAAGCACTCGTAGTTTTCGTCAGTTATCCGCAGAAGTGGGCTGCCTTTTAACGTATGAGGCAACCAAGGATCTAGAGATAGAGGACTATCAGCTTGAGGGTTGGAATGGCGAAATAACTGGTCAACGCATCAAGGGTAAAAAAGCGACCGTCGTCCCCATCCTACGTGCTGGTATCGGTATGCTAGATGGTGTTTTAGAGCTAATGCCAAGTGCCAAAATCAGCGTAGTGGGTTTATATCGCGACGAAGAAACTCTAGAACCTGTCACCTATTTTGAAAAGTTGGCAGGGGATATCAACAAGCGTATGGCATTAATCATAGATCCGATGTTAGCGACAGGCGGGTCTATGAACGCTACGATTGACCTACTTAAACAAGCAGGTTGTACTGATATTCGAGCGCTCGTGCTCGTCGCCGCCCCTGAAGGCATCAAGAAAGTTGAAAGTGAACATCCAGATGTCGACATCTATACGGCTTCAGTTGATAGTCATTTAAATGAAAACGGCTATATCATTCCAGGTTTGGGTGATGCCGGTGATAAGATCTTTGGCACCAAATAAGGAGAACACTATGTCAGGTTTTAACTGGAAAGAATGTCTTGCTGGTCTGCAAATGCTGTTTGTGGCCTTTGGTGCTTTAGTTCTAATGCCTCTTATCACAGGCTTAGACCCGAGTGTCGCCCTGTTTACTGCAGGTGTCGGTACCCTTGTATTTCAATTTATTACCAAACGCCAGGTGCCGATTTTCTTGGCCTCATCCTTTGTGTTTATTGCACCCATTACCTATGCAGTGCAAACCTGGGGGATTGGCGCTGCTATGGGCGCGCTTTTCTGTGCTGGTCTCGTCTATGTTGCCATTGCCATTGCCGTTGCGATCAAGGGTGCGGGCTTTTTACATAAACTCATGCCACCTGTAGTAACTGGCCCGATTATCATGGTGATTGGTTTGAGCTTGGCGCCAATTGCAGTGAATATGGCTATGGGTAAAACCGGTGATGGATCAGCCGAACTATTCCCATATGTAGATGCATTAATAGTCTCTATGATTGCCTTGGTCACTACACTTACTGTTGCAACATTGGGTCAGGGTATTTTCCGTTTAATCCCAATTATGTTTGGTGTTGTGGTGGGCTATATTGCCGCCGCGTTCATGGGCATGCTGGACACCCAACAAGTAAGCGATGCTGCTTGGCTTGCTGTGCCTAACTTTGTCACACCAGAATTTAATATTGCTGCTATTTTATTTATGCTGCCTGTCGCCATTGCGCCAGCAGTTGAACACGTAGGTGATGTGTTAGCGATCAGTAATGTGACAGGAAAAGACTATACGAAAAAGCCTGGTCTTCACCGTACTCTGATGGGTGATGGCGTGGCAACGTCAGTGGCGTCTCTTTTCGGTGGTCCACCAAATACGACTTACAGTGAAGTCACTGGTGCGGTCATGCTAACGAAAATGTTCAATCCTCTCATTATGACCTATGCGGCAATCTTCGCTATTGCATTGGCATTCATAGCCAAATTTGGTATAGCCTTACAAACCATCCCAACCCCTGTTATGGGCGGTATCTTGGTTCTCTTATTTGGTTCAATCGCGGGTGTAGGAATGAATATTCTGGTCCGTGCCCAAGTAGATCTCAGTGCCCAACGTAACTTGGTAATTGTTGCCACTACTCTTGTGTTCGGTATTGGTGGTATGGCCATTGGCAACAATGATTTCAGTATCCAAGGCATTAGCCTATGTGGCCTAGTGGCGATTCTTCTCAACGCAGTTCTTCCTCGAACTAAGGAAGACGACAACGATCTTCACGAAGAAGAGCGCATTGTTGATGAAATGATCCATCACAATAAATAAGTTTCTTTTCTCTAAGCGAACTAGCCAAAGTTGCTAGTTCGCTTCAATCCTGTCTTTGCAGCCCCACCTACAATTAAAATCTCCCCATACATAATATTCATTATCCTGCCTTAGGATTTTGTACATAGACTAGACTTAAATTAAGGACATTATCATGGCGAGCTATACACTCATTGTCATGTACACTGTGTAGAGTATTTTCTAATACAAATATTTGAGCCAAGCAATGAACAACATCCCGAATTCCGATTTTTTGAAACTTACGCGTGACAATCCAACATCATTGAAGCCCATGCTAATTGATCATGATGTTTATGATATTTGTGTACTGGATACGGGAGTTATTCGCTTTATTCCCCACACCCTTGATAACAATAAATCGGCAGCGAAAAAAGCAATCATTATTTCAAGTGCAGTGCACGGTAATGAGACTGCGCCGATAGAAATTTGCAACGCCTTAATCAAACAGCTTTTGCAAAAAGATTTAGCTGGACCCAACCCGATTCTGTTCATCTTCGGCAATCCACCAGCTATTAATATTGGTGAACGATTTGTTGAAGAAAATATGAACCGTTTGTTTGATCCAAGCAAAGAGCTATCAATTGATAACCAAGAGCGTGAAAGAGCACAAACGCTACGCAATTTAGTTGATGATTTCTTTGAAGCATTTAATCATGCTGAAAAGATACACTATGATTTGCATACTGCGATACGTGATAGTGCCCATGAAAAGTTTGCGGTTTATCCATTTTTACATGGAAAAGCATGGAAAAAAGAACAACTACTATGGTTAAAAGCCATGGGCGTGCGTACCATTTTATTAATGCAAAAACCCGCCACCACCTTCAGCTATTACTCATCAAGAAAACACACCGCATATTCTTTCACGATTGAGTTAGGTAAAGTCCGTCCTTTTGGCGAAAATGATCCAGAAAAATTCAAAGCATGTAAATCAGCACTGGAAAGTCTGATAAAAGGCGAGAATATTGAATCTCTTTTCGATATTCGCGATTTTCACCTATTCGTTGTAGATAAAGAAATAACTAAACAATATGAAGATTTTCAACTTACCTTTGACGATCAAACAGCAAACTTCACGCAATTTGAAAAAGGCCATGTATTAGCGATCGATGGCGGTAAAGAAATCAAAACATCTCATGACGGCGAAGCAATTATATTCCCTAATGCAAAGGTCACTATTGGTCAACGTGCACTGTTAACGGTCATTCCTGCCAAAGTTGACGATCAACTCGTGTAAACTCAACCTATATACCCAAGGAGGTTATGGGTAATGTGATTGTTTTTTCCACAACCTCCAACTCATCAAAATTTTAGGCTTCATTTTAGGCAATTTTTGCCACATCCGATGGTCATAATCGTTACCCCGTTAGTTATTCTTTGCTAATATTAAAAATCATTACCGATAAAGAAGTGGGTTATTAAACCTACATAGGAGCTTTGGGTTGCTTATATGAATATTATATGGATCGTGCTCATTCCAATATTGGGGGTATTTGTAGCCCTTTATTCGGGCCGCTTTTCTCGGAACTTGTGTACCAGTTTAACCGCCCTCGCGCCTGCCGCTGCTCTCCTCATACTTCTTAGCCATGCTCCCACTGTCTTTCAAGGTCAAGCGTTAACCTACTCATTGGAATGGGTACCACTTTTAGGCTTAGACTTCGCGTTTCATTTAGACGGGCTTGGCTTTTTATTCAGTCTTCTCATTCTTGGCATCGGTTTACTCATTATTCTGTATGCACGCTACTATTTATCTGATCGAGATAACATGGGCCGCTTTTACGGTTACCTGATTCTGTTCATGGTCGCCATGTTGGGCGTAGTACTTTCCAATAATATTCTTCAGTTATGGTTATTCTGGGAATTAACCAGTATTAGCTCGTTTCTATTAATCGGTTTCTGGTCACATAAAACTGAGGCCCGAAAAGGCGCGCGCATGGCGCTGACAGTCACAGGTGCAGGCGGCTTAGCATTGCTGGGTGCTTTGCTTATGATGGCAGACATCACTGGCACTTATCAGCTAGATGAAATTTTGCAGCAAGGGGACCAGCTAAGAGCTAGCCCTTGGTATAACACCATGCTGGTCTTGTTCTTGTTGGGAGCCTTTACTAAATCTGCTCAATTCCCATTCCACTTCTGGTTACCCCACGCGATGGCTGCTCCCACTCCGGTAAGCGCCTACTTGCACTCTGCCACCATGGTGAAGGCAGGCGTATTCTTAATGGCACGCTTCTACCCTGCACTTTCTGGTACCGAACAGTGGTTTGTCGTGGTTTCACTGGTAGGTATGGTCACTATGCTGGCCGGCGCTTATATGGCGCTATTCAAACATGATCTAAAAGGGTTGTTAGCTTACTCGACCATAAGTCATTTAGGTTTAATCACTCTACTATTAGGCCTAGGTACTGATTTAGCAGCCATTGCTGCAGTATTCCACATCATTAACCATGCGGTATTTAAAGCATCTCTCTTCATGGCGGCAGGTATTATCGATCATGAATCAGGCACCCGAGACATGCGTAAACTCAACGGCTTGTGGAAATACATGCCATTTACCGCCACCTTAGCCATGGTGGCAGCGGCTTCTATGGCAGGCGTACCACTATTAAACGGTTTCCTTTCTAAAGAGATGCTATTTGCAGAAACCTTAAATCAAGAAACCCTTGGCGCATTGTCTTGGTGGATACCTCTTTTATCCACCGTAGCTGGCGCACTTGCAGTCGCTTATTCATTGCGTTTCATGCACGACGTTTTCTTTAACGGTGAGCCAATTGATTTGCCCAAGACGCCTCATGAGCCACCTCGTTATATGCGTGTACCTGTTGAAGTGCTAGTGGTGCTTTGTGTATTAGTGGGCATCTTCCCACAGTTTATTGTTGGAGATTTGCTGGCAATCGCTTCTCAATCGGTCTTACAAGACGCATTGCCAAACTACAGCTTGGCGATTTGGCACGGCTTTAACTTACCATTACTCATGAGCGCACTGGCTATATTGGGCGGTGGCACACTCTATTATAACCGCAAGCACTTATTTAATTTCCAAGGTCAGTTCCAAGATCAAGACGCGAAACATGTATTCGAAGGCGCTATTCAATGGCTGATAAATAAAGCTACAAGTCTTAACGAGCGCTTAGAAAACGGATCTCTTCAGCGCTATATGTTCCTCTTTATACTGTTTGCGTTGTTACTCATTGCACGGCCTATGATGAGTTTGCATGATACTGTGGGTAGTGCTGAAACACTGCCTGTAAACTGGGTTGTTGGTTTTTGTGCGGCACTTCTTGTTGCAGCAACGATACTCACAGTTTGGCTAATTCATAAGCGCCTGCTAGCACTTATTGCCCTTTCTGTAGTGGGCTTGATTGTGTCTATAACATTTACTTATTTCTCGGCACCGGACTTGGCTCTGACACAGCTCTCAGTTGAAGTAGTGACCATTATTCTATTCTTGCTGGCTCTCTTTTTCTTACCTCAACAAAGTCCAGTGATCGACAGTCCGCTACGTATCATCGTTCGCGACCTAAGTTTGGCTGCTCTTTTTGGTAGTGTGATCGGCACCATTTGCTACGCAATGATCACGCGTCCACACGATACAATTTCAAATTACTTCTTAGAGAACAGTATTCCTGGCGGCGGCGGTAGCAACGTTGTTAACGTGATTCTAGTAGATTTTCGTGGCTTCGATACCCTCGGCGAGATTACCGTGCTCGGTATTGCTGCTTTAGGTATATATAAGTTACTTGCTCGTATTCCATTATTTATGCCAGGTACCGATAGTAGTGGCAGACCTTGGGCAACAGATAAGCACCCAATGCTACTAGCACTTGTTTCCCAAAGCCTTATGCCTCTGGCATTGCTTGTATCGGCTTACATTTTCTTGCGCGGACACAATATGCCTGGTGGTGGTTTCATCGCTGGTCTAATAACGGCGGTGGCGCTCGTCCAACAATATGTCGCCCACGGTGTGATATGGATGAAAGAGCGTTTAACCCTTAATTATGAACGCTTCATATCAAGCGGTTTGTTCATTGCCACCGTGTCCGGCCTAGGCGGTTGGGCGTTTGGTCATCCATTCCTAAAAACCTGGTTTGATTATTTCCACCTGCCGCTCATTGGCAAGTTTGAATTAGCCAGCGCCATGATTTTTGATTTAGGGGTTTACCTAACGGTAATCGGTGCAACCTTATTGATTTTGGCCAACCTCGGTAAGCTCACTACCACCGAGCGTTTGATGGGAGAAGAATAATGGAATTACTTTACGCAATTTGTGTTGGTACCTTAACAACCGCAGCGGTTTTTTTGATGCTACGTGGACAAACATTCCCCTTGATCGTTGGTTTAACCATGCTTTCATATGCGGTTAATCTATTTCTATTTGCAAGTGGCCGCCTTACCATCAACAGTGCGGCCATTATTGGTGTAAGTGAAAATTACGGCGATCCACTACCGCAGGCTTTAGTCCTAACTGCAATTGTTATCGGCTTCGCCATGACCGCATTTGTTCTTATACTCGCTATGCGTGCTCGAGCGGATCTAGGTAACGATCAAGTGGATGGAGGAGATCTGTACCAACATAAACAAAAGAATGTGAAAACATCGAGTAAGGAGCGCAATTAAAAATGCTACAGCACTTACCGATTTTACCTATTGTTATTCCGCTGTTGAGCGGCATTATTATGCTGTTTGGGTTCTTAAACGACTACTATAAACGTTTACGAATCTTCGGCACTGTGATGAGTGCGATCATGGTCGTCATCGCTGCAGCCCTACTCTATCATGTTCATTATCATGGTCCTCAAGTCTATGCATTAGGTGGCTGGGAGCCACCCTTTGGTATTGCCCTTGTAGCGGATCGTTTGTCCGTTTTAATGGTGTTACTCACCGCTATTCTTACACTTGCAACGCAACTTTACGGTAGCAGCGGTGAAGACAAACAAGGTCGTTTCTATCACCCATTAATCATGTTTCAAGTGATGGGTATCAGCGGCGCCTTTTTAACAGGTGACCTTTTCAACTTATTCGTGTTTTTTGAAGTCTTATTAATCGCCTCATACGCATTGGTGATTCACGGTGGCGGCAAACAAAAAACGCAAGCTAACGTACATTATGTGAGCTTAAACCTCGCAGGTTCAGCTCTGTTCCTTTTCGCTTTAGGTATTTTGTACGGCACTTTCGGCACGCTTAACATGGCGGACATGCAGCAAAAAGCGGCTTTCATTCGACCAGAAGATATTATCTTAGCCAAAACCGGCGGCCTTCTTTTACTCGCTGTGTTTGGTCTCAAATCCGCCATGCTGCCTTTGCATTTCTGGTTACCGAAAGCCTATGCTTCAGCGCCAATGTCTGTAGCGGCCTTATTTGCAATCATGACAAAGGTTGGTCTTTATAGTTTATGGCGCGTACACAATGGTGTGTTTGGTGTAGATGCGGGTGAACTCGCTTATCTGATTCAACCATGGCTATGGCCTTTAGCTCTGCTCACTCTAGCCATCGGTATCGTGGCAGTGCTGTCTAGCCAGACACTTCGGACTCTGTCTGCCAATCTGGTGATTGTATCCGTAGGTAGCCTATTACTAATGGTTGCTTTAAAAACCAATTTATCCACTGCCGCTGGTTTGTATTACCTCGTCCATAGCACCATCGCAGGGGCAGCGATGTTCTTAGTCGCTGGAATGATTATTAACCAACGCGGCAAAGCAGAAGATCGCTTTGTTCCTGCCCGGCCTGTGGGTCAACCCGTGTTATTGAGTGGTTTGTTCTTTGTTTGCGCGATTGCACTCATTGGTATGCCACCCCTATCAGGGTTCATAGGTAAAGCATTTATGATGAAAGCTGCGCTGGAAGCAGGAGAAGCCGCCTGGGTATGGCCTCCTATTCTATTGGCAAGCCTTGCGTCCATTATTGTCTTAGGTCGTGCTGGCAGCACTATTTTTTGGCGCAGCAAAGGTGACAAGCCAGGGCCAACACTTGCAACCAAACGTGAGATCAGCTCTGTTTCTTTATTGTTAATTGTGTTGGGTTTGATGGTGGTATTTGGTGGTTGGCTCAGTGATTATGCAGCTATGGCAACCCTTGATCTTTACGCCTCTATTGATATTGAAGCGAGCTTAGAAACAGGAGCAGAGCAATGATAAAAAAATTGTTCCCCATGCCCGTTCATTCTGCCATGTTGTTGGGTGTTTGGGTTTTTCTAAATGAGTTTTCGTTTGCTCACTTTGTGTTGGGTAGTTTTCTCGCCATAACGATACCTTGGATTTGCGCACCGATGAGCGATGAACACCCGGGGGTTAAAAAACCGATCAAGGCGTTCAAATACTTGTTGCTCGTAGTATGGGACATTATCGTCTCCAATTTCGAAGTTGCCGCTCGAATCCTGCGTTCTAATAAGCATTTGCGTCCAGGGTTTATTGCGTTACCTTTAGATATTCACGAGCCATTTCCGCTAGCCGTATTAGCCAGCACGATATCACTTACTCCTGGTACCGTGAGTGTGGATTTTTCAGATGATCGTCAATGGCTTTATATTCATGCTCTTCATATTGATAACGAAGATGACATCATCAATACCATTAAGTCTCGCTACGAAACACCATTAAAGGAGATCTTCCAATGCTAGACCAAGTATTACTTGCCTGTTCTGTATTGGTGGGAATCGCACTGCTACTAAACGGTTGGCGCCTAATGGTTGGCCCCAGTACCACTGATCGAATATTGGCATTGGATACCATGTATATTAACTGTATCTCGCTCATTATCTTGCTCGGTTTGTACTTTCGTACGTCCCTATATTTTGAAGCTGCGCTATTGATCGCCATGTTAGGTTTTGTGAGCACTGCGGCTTTAGCCAAGTATTTGCTACGCGGCGATATCATCGAATAAGGAATCCATATGACATTTATTATCGAAATTATCGCCAGTATATTGCTCATTGTAGGGGGTCTGTTTGTGCTCATAGGAGCATTGGGCATGGTTAAGCTACCTGACTTTTATACCCGCCTACACGCGCCAACAAAAGCCACGACCCTAGGTATTGGCTGCATGCTCATTGGCTCGTTAATTCTTCATGCGTTGCGCGGTGATGGCATAGGTATTCAAGAACTGGTTATCAGCCTGTTTCTATTTTTAACAGCGCCTGTATCAGCGTATATGATTGCTAAAGCAGCGATTCATAGGGATGTTCGCTTGACCCGTAACAGTCGTAATACTCACTTAACTGAAACCATCAAGATGCATGGTGAGGATTATCAAGAGTAAATTCATGACATTTAAACCAACTCCATGCGTCAACATGTGGCGCTTGGAGTGTTGCTTCAATTATTGGGTATAGCGCTCGAACAACAAGTTATCTATTTTCGTCTCGCCATTGAGCTCAACCATTTCCTCATCAATAATCGTTACTGCCAACGCTAGCATGTCTTCTTCCGCATAATAGAATTTGCTGAGCGCGTCAGTGTTATCACCCTTTAATTTATTTTGAATCAGCACAGAACCGATTTTGAAAAAGTACTGTCCTCCTAACTCATTCGCAACTTCAAAATGCACTTCCGTATCTGCATTTTCATACCATGCGCTAATAAGAAAATAGTCGCTCATTGATACAACCTAATTCAATGTTCATATACTTTATAATAAAAAAGCCGAATCATCTCTGATTCGGCTTTTTTATAGGGTTACAAGAAAGTAACCCAGACTTTGCTAGCCATATTCTGGCTAACCGCCATCAATTAAAATTGATCAGCTGCCATTTCGTATAGACAATCTGCTCCGCCTTTCACTGCTTCAGTTAGTGAAATATATTTTGGAAGCAAACGCTTAACAAAGAAACGAGCAGTGGCTAGCTTGTTAGCATAGAAAGGTTCAGAACCTTCTTTCTCTAATGCTTTTTCTGCTTTCATTGCATACATATAAGCGAAAGATGTGTAACCGAACACTTTCAAGTATTCAACAGAAGACGCACCAATCTCATTTGGATTGTTTTGCGCTTTATCCATCACCCACTCAGTCAATTCAGTTAGGTTTGCAATCGCTGCTTTCAATGGATTGATAAATTCAGCCATTTTGTCATTGCCTTCTTGAGACGCAATGTACTGCTGAATTTCTTCAGCGAAGATACGGTAGGACGCACCACCATTGGCAGCGATCTTACGGCCGATCAAGTCAAGAGACTGGATACCGTTTGTACCTTCGTAAATCTGAGTGATACGGATGTCACGTACGTGCTGCTCTTGACCCCACTCGCGAATGAAACCGTGACCACCAAATACTTGCTGACCTTCGATAGCACTTTCAAGTGCTAAGTCGGTTAGGAAAGACTTAACCACTGGCGTTAGCAAGGCCACCATGGCTTCTGCGTTTTTACGCACGTCTTCGTCTTCAGAGAACTTGGCAAGGTCTAACCAGCGAGACGCATAAGTAGAGAACGCACGAGAACCTTCGGTGTTAGCACGCATGGTCATTAGCATACGACGCACGTCTGGGTGAACAATGATTGGGTCTGCCGCTTTCTCTGGGAATTGCTTGCCTGTTGGTGCACGGCTTTGTAGACGATCATTGGCGTATAATACGGCGTTCTGATAAGAGTTCTCAGCCACACCCAAACCTTGGATACCTACCGCAACACGCTCGTAGTTCATCATGGTGAACATGGCCGCTAGACCTTTGTTTACTTCACCTACTAACCAGCCTTTCGCGCCGTCATAGTTCATAACACAAGTGGCTGAACCCTTGATACCCATTTTGTGTTCAATCGAACCACAACCCATGGTGTTCTTCTCGCCAAGTGAACCGTCTTCGTTTACAAGGTACTTAGGCACTAGGAATAGAGAGATACCTTTAGGACCAGCAGGCGCATCTGGTAGCTTGGCTAGCACTAGGTGGATGATGTTCTCCGCCATGTCGTGCTCACCCCAAGTGATGAAGATCTTAGTACCAGAAATGGCATAAGAACCGTCTGCTTGTGGTTCCGCTTTTGTACGGATAATACCTAGGTCTGTACCACAGTGTGGCTCAGTTAAGTCCATGGCACCTGACCATTGGCCAGAGTACATGTTAGGTAGGTATTTTTCTTTTAGCTCTTGGCTGCCGTGTGCATTCAAAGAAAGACAGGCACCGGCTGTTAGCATTGGCGCTAGACCGAATGAGATGTTTGAACCCTGAACCATTTCTTCCACCTGGCCCACAAGCATCTTAGGCATACCCATACCGCCAAATTCTGGGTTACCGCCTAGACCGCCCCAGCCGCCTTCGCAGTAGGTTTGGTATGCTTCTTTAAAGCCTGGAGGTGCGGTTACTTCACCATCGTTCCACTTAGAGCTGTGCTCATCACCTTCACGGTTAAGAGGTGCTAATACTTGAGAGGCGATTTTGCCTGCTTCTTCTAGAATGGCGTCCGCTGTATCTGGATCTACCGCTTCGGCTAGACGTGGGTTTTCTGCCCACATGCTTGGTGCATCAAATACTTCGTTTAACAAGAAGCGCATGTCGCGCAAGGGAGCTTTATATTCAGGCATATCAGATCCTCTTTATTCCGTTGGTGTGGCGTTTGGCGTATACGTTGTGCGCTAACGTCACCCAGCCCTGTTTTTAAGCGTGGCGTATTCTACACCATTCCTCGAAAAATTCCCGTTTTTAGCGGTTTTTATCCCTTTTCGATACTTAAAATGGACAATTCAATAAATAATTTGGTTGTTTTTCCAACAATATCCGTCGCAAGACATAAAAAAACCGCAGCTAAAAAGCTGCGGTTTTTTCGCCTAACGGTCTTTCATTAGAACGCGAAGTGTTCTTCTGGAAGATCCATTAGCGTATCAGCGCCTGCAACCATAGACTCAGCGTGAGCCTTAGCACGTGGCAAGATACGAGTGAAGTAGAAGCGTGCAGTAGTTAGCTTCGCTTTGTAGAAGTCTTCTTCGCTAGTGCCATTAGCTAGAGCGTCTTGAGCAACTTTTGCCATTTTCGCCCATAGGTAAGCCAATGTTACGTAACCAGAGTACATTAGGTAATCAACAGATGCAGAACCTACTTCATCACGGTTCTTCATAGCAGACATACCGATCTTCATGGTCACATCGCCCCACTCTTTGTTGTACTCGTTCAACTTAGTGATGAACGGTGCAAGCTCTTCGTTACCTTCTTCTGCTTGGCAGAACTTGTGAACGATCTTAGTGAAGTTCTTCAGAGACTGACCCTGAGACATCAATACTTTACGGCCTAGTAGGTCAAGTGCTTGGATACCTGTAGTACCTTCGTAGATAGTCGAGATTTTAGCATCACGTACTAGCTGTTCCATGCCCCACTCAGCGATGAAACCGTGACCACCGAATACCTGAACACCTAGGTTAGTCGCTTCACAACCTACTTCAGTTAGGAATGCTTTAGCAATTGGCGTTAGGAAGCCAAGTAGTTCGTCAGCTGCTTTACGCTCTTCTTCGCTTTCACCTTTGTGCACGATGTCGTTTTGCTGTGCCGCTAGGTATACAAGCGCACGACCACCTTCGGCGAAGGCTTTCTGAGTTAGAAGCATGCGACGTACGTCTGGGTGAACGATGATTGGGTCAGCTGCTTTTTCAGGAGCCTTAGGACCGGTCAAAGAACGCATCGCTAAACGATCTTTAGCGTAGGCTAGTGCACCTTGGTAAGAACCTTCAGCTGCAGTAGCACCCTGTAGTGCAGTACCGATACGTGCAGTGTTCATAAAGGTGAACATGCAGTTTAGACCTTTGTTCTCAGGTCCGATCAAGTAACCTTTGGCACCGTCGAAGTTCATTACACAAGTGGCGTTACCGTGGATACCCATTTTGTGCTCGATTGAACCACAAACGACTGCGTTGCGATCAGCAACAGAACCGTCTTCAGCAACGTTGAACTTAGGAACGATAAATAGAGAAATACCTTTGGTACCTTCTGGTGCACCAGGTAGACGAGCTAGAACGATGTGAACAATGTTCTCAGCCATGTCGTGTTCACCAGCAGAGATAAAGATCTTAGTACCGCTGATAGAGTAAGAACCGTCTGCATTTGGCTCAGCTTTAGTTTTAAGGATACCTAGGTCAGAACCACAATGAGGCTCAGTTAGACACATGGTACCCGTCCACTCACCACTTACTAGTTTAGTCAGGTAAGTTTCTTTTTGTTCGTCAGTACCCCAGCTCGCTAGAGTATTCATAGCGCCGTGAGATAGACCTGGGTACATGCCCCACGACCAGTTAGAAGTACCAACCATTTCAGACATAACCGTACCTAGAGACTCAGGTAGGCCTTGACCGCCGTATTGCTCTTCGTGAGCAAGTGAAGGCCAGCCGCCCTCTACGAACTGTTGGTATGCTTCTTTAAAGCCAGTTGGCGTTGTTACAGAACCATCTTCGTGACGAGTACAACCTTCTTCGTCACCAACACGGTTTAGAGGAGCCAATACATTTTCGCAGAACTTGGCGCCTTCGTTAATGATGGCTTCAACCATATCTGGAGTAGCAACATCAGCGAATGCAGGGATCTTGGCGTAGTGACTTGGCATATCCAAGACTTCGTCCATTACGAATTTGATTTCGCGTAAGGGGGCTTTATATTCTGGCATGGTAACCTCTTAGCCTACTTTGGGGTCTCTCATCAGAGCCGGTTAATATTTACACTGCCACTCCCAAATGGGAGCCTCAAGCAGGTTGTCTTCAAACAAGTGTTTGAAACATACGTTTGCAACCAAAACTTGTCAAGCATTCGCGCGCGCATATTTGCGCAAATAATCCACAAGTATAGCTACAAAGACTGAGAATCAAGGTGGGAATTCCCTCATTATTCTTTGTGCTAAAGCCCAGAATATAAGGGATTGAGGGGATATTTGGCGCGATATAACGAAAAAGCTGCCCGAAAGCAGCTTTTAGAATAATTTCGCCATGCGGCTCGGTTATTTAAAGGACGTTCGATCCAAGAAAGGCTTAGGTTCTTTGTCTTTCGCCAAGCCATTGGCCATAGCAATGCGTTGATTTTTGCGCCCCAATAAACGTAATTGGGTGAGTCGCTCCCATAAAAGCGCACCGCGCGTATCTTTTTTCCACGTTTTCTTGAACAAGTATTTGGTTGCCGCGACTGCATCTGGGCTCTTTGTCGCAATGGTTTGCGCTAGTTCAGTGGCTTCTGCCACCGGATCTTGGCTCACTCGGCTAATAATACCGTACTCTGCACCCTCTTCACCGCTAAAGAAGCGCCCTGTCATGGTGAGTTCTTGGGCAATATCGATACGCGTTAAACGGGAAAGCGTGACCATGCCACTCATATCTGGAATAAGCCCCCATTTCATCTCCAAGATAGATAAATTGGCATCCGGCGTTGAAATGCGATAATCGCACGCTAGGACAATCTGCATGCCACCGCCAAAGCAATTGCCATGTATCGCTGCAATGACGGGAACGGGTAGGTCGCGCCATATGTGAGCAACCCGTTGGAACATGTTGTCCTTGCTCCATGGCAGCTTGGCGAAGAACTTAGGAATCATGCTAGGGTTCTTGCTGACCGCAGCGAAATCTAAGCCGGCACAAAACGATGGGCCTTCTCCTTTCATCACCACAGCGCGAATACGACGATCTTTACGAATTTGTTTTGCCGTGGCCACCATCTCAATAAACATCTGCTTATCTAAGCCATTGTGCTTCTCTGGGCGGTTTAGGGTGACATAAGCAATCGCGTCTTTGACTTCAAGCACGACTCGCTTTGCGCTTTGTTCTTGTTTTATCAGGGTAGTAGCCGTCATAACTCATCGTCTTTTCTTTTTTGTTCGTATAGGGGATGATTTCACAAACTTTACGCGGATGAAAGTGAAAAACGGCACACTCTAATTGATCGAGGATTGCAGTGATCAATGTTGCCGCTACACTGCTCCGCTTTTTATGGCGGCCCTAATATCATGCTAAGACCTACTCTGTTAATTTTATTCCTAGCCGGTTGTGCCAGTGTTGGCATTTTGCAACCCAACCTAAGTGAGCTGTATGGAGAGGTTGTAGTCTCTGATCGCCGCGTCGACAACGACTCCATTGTCGCAAGCAATTACCACGAACAAGTCGAGCCTATCATCGAGCAACGCTGCGTTGTTTGCCACGGTTGCTACGATGCCCCCTGTCAGCTAAAGCTTTCTTCTAGCGAAGGCATTATGCGTGGTGCCACCAAGCAAAGAGTTTATGATGGTACCCGGATTCTTGCCGTGGACCCGACACGTATTGGTATCGATGCCACATCAACCGAACAATGGCGTAATAAAGGGTTTTTTAGCGTACTAAACGATCGCACACAAAACGCGGAGGTGAATTTAGAAAATAGTTTGTTCTATCAAATGCTGGAACAAAAACAAGAACATCCTTTGCCCAAAGATAAACTGTTAGATGA
Organism: Bermanella marisrubri; assembly: GCF_012295615.1. Taxonomy (NCBI): domain Bacteria; kingdom Pseudomonadati; phylum Pseudomonadota; class Gammaproteobacteria; order Oceanospirillales; family Oceanospirillaceae; genus Bermanella; species Bermanella marisrubri. The sequence continues at coordinate 807,279 of NZ_CP051183.1, read as the reverse complement.
ACGTTTCCCTTTGGGATTAGATCGCCCTGAAGTGTGTCCGACCCCACAAGAATATGCTAATTACCGCAGCAATCAGCCATTGTGGGGCATGCCTTACGCATTACCTGAGTTGAAGCAGCAAGAGCATGAAATATTGAAAGAATGGATTAGAAAAGGCGCGCCTTTACCGAAGCTACCTGAGTTGCCTGATGATATTAAGCAACAGATCACCACTTGGGAGACCTTTTTAAATAAGCCTGACAATAAACATCAATTAACCGCGCGCTATGTATTTGAGCATACATACCTAGCAAACCTGTATTTTTCAGACCTGCCTTTATTCAAAAATATTGAACCTGAACAGCAACCAAAGTTCTTTTTCAAAATGGTACGATCCGCTACACCACCAGGTTTTCCTATTAAACCGGTTAACGCTCGACGTCCCTATGACAAGCCAAATGTACAACAAATTTATTATCGCTTAATGCAAATAGATCGCTCGATTGTGCACAAGACCCACATGCCGTATCGATTAAATCAAGAACGTTTAGATTGGATTAACGAATTATTTATCGAGCCTGAATACACAGTAGATAAATTACCAAGTTATGAACCTGAAGTGGCTGCTAACCCATTTATTGCATTCGAACAATTACCAGTTGAAGCACGCTATCGTTTTATGTTGCAAGAAAGCGAGTTTATTGTTCAAGGTTTTATAAAAGGACCGGTATGCCGTGGGCAAATTGCTCTCAATGTTATTGATGATCATTTCTGGGTTGCCTTTGTTGATCCAGATTATCAAGACGATCCGGCCTTGGCTGAGTTTTTAAGTGAACAAAGCAATAATTTGCGATTACCGGGTGAAGCGCAAAGTAACTCGGGAATTGCCACTAACTGGTTGCGCTATAGCTCGCTGCATGCTGATTACTTAAAAGCAAAAAACAAAGCTATCGAAGAAAACCTTTTAGATCAAAAGCGTATGACAACGGATATTGTTTGGGACGGTGACGGTCATAATCCCAATGCCGCTTTAACCATCATGCGTCATTTTGATAGTTCGACTGTGGTGAAAGGTTGGGTTGGTCAAGAACCAAAAACCGCGTGGCTTATTTCTTATCCATTATTAGAGCGTATTCACTATCTACTGGTGGCTGAGTTTGATGTTTATGGGAACATTGGCCATCAGTTAATGACACGTTTATATATGGACTTTTTGCGTATGGAAGGCGAAGCCAACTTCTTAGCTTTATTACCACAACATGAACGTAAACGACTATCGGAATATTGGTATCGCGACGCTGGCGATAAAGTTAAAGAGTATTTGGAAATTAATGAAAAACACATGCTTTCCGAACCAAATATCCAATACAAAAGTGAGCAACCTAAATCCGAGCTATTAGCTCGCTTACATAAAAAACTGAGCCCTGCAATGAGCGATAAGTTTAAACTTGAGAGCCAGCTACCTAGTGATATTAGTGACTTAAATTCGATTAATGCAGTAAGAGGAAAAACGGCCTCTATTATGCCCGAAGCAAGTATCCTATATATTGAAGATACACAAAAACTCTACACAATACTTCGTGCCAGTGGACATAGTAATTTGACAGGATTGTTGTATGAAGAGTTAAATCGTCTACCAGAAGAGGATTACTTAACAATATTACCTAACATCGCTACCGCTTATCCCAATGCCTTCTATCGCATTCAGAGTCAGCAAGCAGAACGCTTTGCTAAAACAGTTGCTAGCATTCAAACCGAGCAAGACTACGAAGCACTGATCGACCAGTTCGGTGTGCGTCGAACCGATCCGAAGTTCTGGCAATATAGCGACGCGATTCATAAATCATTTTCTAAACTTGACCCTTTGAATTATGGTCTTTTAGATTATAACCGTTTAGAAAATCGCTAATAGATTGGAAAAGAAAGCATGCGGTGCGAGACTACCGCACGTTTTCTTTCAACATGAACTATAAAAAGATGTACTGACCGTTAGTTGATCTTTTTAGATAGTCTTTTTTAGTTGTTGATCAACAAAATAGTCGACACTGGTATAGCGACCACCGCCAGTAAACAATAAACTGAACAACATAACGAAATACGTAACTGCAAACTCAACTCCGTTATTCAAAATAACAAAAGATCCTTTCTCAGTTAGCCAACCATAATGTCCATGGTCTTGGAGTATCGAGCGTCCAGCCTGTAAACGATCTTGCGCTTCCATTATGCGCTCATTGGCTAGCCAACTACTGGCATCCGATATTGCAAGCCATCCGTTTTCCCAATGAACAGTCAATGCGGCCACCAGCATGGTAACCATCAGCGGAATGGCGACCAGTCTAGTCGCCAAACCTAGCAATAATAAAATCCCACCAATAAACTCCGTACCTGCTGCCAAGGCGGTTAATAATTCAGGAAAAGGAAGTCCCAAGCCCCACTCACTATTACCAAACCAGGCTGCTGTATCTTCGAAGCCGACAATTTTGTTCCAACCTGCTTGTATCATTACGGGAGCGAGATATAACCGAAGTAATAGCGGTGCCAAACCGTCAAGCAGTTGGAGACGTCGTAGCGTAGATTGGTAACTTTGGTATTGGTTTTTTATCCAAAGCATCATCAATAGAACCTTCTTACTTAAATATCAGGCAAAAAAAAGCTGGCCGAAGCCAGCTCTTTCGCTATAAGGCTTAAACGAATGCTGACTTAAGCGTTACCGCCACACTTGCCTTCACCGCATTTGCCTTCTTTGGCTTTATCACCACCACATTTTCCTTCGCCACACTTGCCTTCTTTGGCTTTATCACCACCACATTTGCCTTCGCCGCACTTACCTTCTTTCGCTTTATCACCGCCGCATTTGCCTTCGCCGCACTTGCCTTCTTTGTGTTTTTCGCCACCACATTTGCCTTCGCCACACTTGCCTTCAGCGTGGCCATCTGCAACTTGGTAACCGGAGGTAAGCGGTTGAGATGAAAATGGATTTTCAGCAGCTTGGACAGACGCTGAGGCAGCACCTAGCGCGACAGCAGCGCCAATGGACATAGCTAACGAAGTCTTACGATTTTTCATGGGATCACCCTCTCTTTGTTGTTAGTGCAAATCTTATTTGCTTATTTGACGTTGACGTTAAAGTTTTCTTACACACAAAAAAGTGCAAAAGTATAAAACCGCGACCCTTGCATTACTTTTGTTTGTTCCGATATTCCTTTGCCAGTTCCCGCAAAGCTTGCGTTTGACGACCAAAATTGCGACAGCCTCGACACATCGCCAGATGAAACTTCAGTTGCAGGCGCTGACTAACCGTTAACTTCTGCTCCATGGATAGCGACATTAAGCGCGTCGCTTCTCGACAATTTAACATTAGCATGACCTCATCGACGCATTATGTGATATTGGTCGCCACAGCCTGAATTTTATTACACAGTTTTTCCATCTCATGGAACTAAACAGAAGCACTCACTCTCCTAATATGGCAAATTGATATTACTCATCTATAAGCGAGTCAATCCATGGCGAATCCATCATATGAACAGAACTTGCTATCTGACCCAAGCTACCTAGAAGACTTGCGCCAATTTATGCTGAAATTTGCCATGACTCAGCTGCAAGATTCTTCATTAGCTGAAGATGCTGTGCAAGAAGCTCTTACCTCTGCTTTCAAAAACGCCCAATCCTTTGAACGACGTTCTGCACTGAAAACTTGGGTCTTCGCCATTCTCAAAAACAAGATCATTGATATTTTACGACAGCGACAAAAACTAGTTGAAGCCAGCCGATTGGATATGGACGAGGACGACATGCATGATTTATTCAATGAACACGGCCATTGGCACCGTCATGAACGCCCCGTTGATTGGAATCAGCCACTAGACAGTGTCCATGATGAGCAATTTTGGAAAATCATGGAAATATGCATGGAGAAGCTACCTGCCACGCAGGGCAAAATCTTTATGATGCGCGAAGTTTTGGGGCTGGATAGCTCAGAGATATGCGAACAGGAATCCCTCACCACCAGCAATTTACACGTGCAACTATACCGCGCTCGAATTCGCCTGCGGGAATGTTTAGAAAATCATTGGTTTGCCCATAACCAATAGCCTGTCGTATCCCGCGTCATTCACAGCTATTCCACTTTCCTCTCCCCTGCTTCTTCCACCTGACACTATGCGCCTCTGGCAAAGCGCTCTATTAGCGCCCTCACTTCGATATTCACATATATGATTTTTCATATATAATGATTTTCATATATATGGAGAGCATTATGAAATCTCGTATTCTTTTTCTATGCACACACAATTCTGCTCGCTCACAAATGGCAGAGGCCCTTATCAAGCATCAATTTGATGATCAATTTGAAGCCATCAGCGCGGGCACAGAACCGGCCCAACAAGTTGACCCTAGAGCGCTACAAGCCTTAGAAAATATGGGGATTTCCGGAGCCCACTTGCACCCAAAATCAATCGATGAGCTTGCCAACGAACATTTTGATTACGTTATAACTTTGTGCCATAAAGCACATCAGCAATGCCGCGGATTTGAAAATGCCAGCGAACAATTGGTTTGGGACTTTCCTGATCCTTCCCACAGAGGGGGAGTAAAACCTTTTGAAACAACCCTTAAAGAGATTTTTGAGCGCATAAAAATCTTTGCGTTAATTAAGTCCAAAGCGAAGAGTAAAACAGAGTTTGATCCTGTGATGTTTTACAAATCATTGGCAGATGAAACTCGATTAAGCTGCTTATTGTTAATCACTCAACAAAATGAAATGTGTGTTTGCGAGCTCACTGAAGCACTGCAGCAAAGTCAACCAAAGATTTCTCGCCATTTGGCACAACTAAAAAAATCAGGTCTGTTGTCTGATCGCCGACAGGGCCAATGGATTTATTACAGCATACATGCAGATATGCCTCAGTGGGCAAAAACCGTATTACAACTCACCGCGGACGAAGTCACTCACTTTTTGGAGCCTCTAAACGATAAATTACTCACTATGGGAGATCGTCCAGAACGCCAACTCGTATGCTGCCAAGAGGAACATGCTTAATGGGTATATTCGAACGCTATCTCACTCTATGGGTTGCTATCAGTATCCTCGGCGGTGTTTTACTTGGCATCGCTGCGCCAAACATTTTTACCATCATTGCTGAATATGAATGGGCTCATGTCAACCTAGTAGTCGCTGCACTTATCTGGATCATGATTTACCCGATGATGGTGCAGGTGGATTTTAAAGCCATAAAAGATGTTGGTAAAAAGCCCAAGGGTCTTTACCTCACGCTGGTTATAAACTGGTTGATTAAGCCCTTTACAATGGCCGCTCTTGGATGGCTATTTTTTAAAGTATTTTTTTCCAACTGGGTAGATGCTCAGTCTGCTGACGAATACATTGCCGGTATGATATTACTAGGGGTAGCGCCTTGCACCGCGATGGTTTTTATTTGGAGTCAGCTTACAAAGGGCGATCCTAATTACACACTGGTACAGGTATCGCTAAACGATATTATAATGATATTCGCATTCGCCCCAATAGCAGCATTTTTATTGGGCGTAAACGACATACATGTACCTTGGGAAACGCTACTACTGTCAGTTGTTTTATATGTTGTCTTGCCCTTGATTGCAGGCGCATTAACACGGCATTATTTGGACTCAGGCTCAGATCATGAGCGCATCAATCGATTCACGTCTTCACTTAAGCCATGGTCCATTATCGGTTTATTAGGCACTATTATCTTACTTTTTGGCTTTCAAGCGGAAACGATTGTGGCTAAGCCTCTGGTTATATTGTTGATTGCAATACCTCTGTTAATTCAAACATACGCAATTTTTGCACTCGCCTATGTTTCAGCAAAATACATAGGACTGCCCCATAACATAGCAGCACCTGCTTGTATGATCAGTACGTCGAACTTCTTTGAACTAGCAGTCGCCGTGGCCATATCATTGTTTGGCTTACATTCAGGTGCCGCATTGGCCACTGTCGTCGGAGTACTTGTAGAAGTACCAGTGATGTTGTCATTGGTAGCTTTTGCAAATCGCACACGAAAATGGTTTCCGCATACATAAATACTTTTAGGATGAGACAATGACGATAAAAATCGGAATCAATGGTTTTGGCCGTATGGGCCGCCTAACAATGCGCGCTGCTTTTGATTGGGACGATATTGAAATCATTCAAATCAATGACCCAGCAGGAGACGCGACGACGCTTGCACACCTACTCACTTTCGACAGTGTTCATGGCCGCTGGCACCATGATGCGACCGCTGATGACAATACAATGTTGATTGCTGATAAGCGCATTCCATGTACTCAAAATAAAACCATTGAGGAAACCGATTGGTCTCAGTGTGATATTGTCATCGAAGCGTCTGGCAAAATGAAATCAAAGGCTGTATTGCAAGATTACTTAGCACAAGGAGTCAAACGTGTCGTGGTGACAGCACCAGTGAAAGAAGATGGTGTGCTTAATGTAGTAATGGGCGTAAATGATCATTTGTACGACCCACAAAAACATTCGATAGTAACAGCCGCCTCTTGTACCACTAACTGTCTTGCACCTGTGGTAAAAGTCATTCATGAAAATCTCGGCATCGAGCATGGCTCCATGACCACAATTCATGACATTACCAACACACAATCAATCTTAGATCAGCCACATAAAGATTTACGTCGAGCTAGGGCTTGTGGTATGAGCTTGATTCCGACTACAACAGGTTCTGCCACAGCGATAACCCATATTTTTCCCGAGTTAAAAGGAAAGCTCAATGGCCACGCAGTTCGTATTCCATTAGCTAATGCTTCTTTAACTGACTGCGTATTTGAAGTTAAAAAACACACGACAGAAGAAGAAGTGAATCAACTGCTTAAAGCCGCAGCAGATAACGAGTTGAAAAATATTCTTGGCTACGAAGAACGTCCATTGGTTTCCATTGATTATAAAACGGATCCTCGTTCAAGCATTATTGATGCGCTTTCAACCATGGTCGTCAACGGGACTCAAGTGAAGCTATACGCTTGGTATGACAATGAATGGGGTTATGCAAATCGTACTGCCGAGCTAGCTCGCAAAGTTGGTGAAATTGATTCGCTTGGATAATCAGTATGATTGCGTTAGCTAACCTGTCTACAGAAATTCGACAATATCTAATTGTCACTGGCAACTACTGGGCGTTTACCCTTACGGATGGCGCCTTGCGCATGTTGGTTGTTCTGCATTTTCATAGTTTGGGATACAGCCCATTTAGTATCGCCATGCTGTTTTTGTTTTACGAAATCTTTGGCGTGATTACTAACTTAGTAGGAGGTTGGCTTGGTGCCCGATTAGGCCTGAACCGAACTATGAATACAGGGTTATTACTACAAATAGTCGCCCTTGCTATGCTACTGGTTCCTTTAGAGTGGCTCACCGTAGTATGGGTTATGGCAGCGCAAGCACTCTCCGGGATCGCCAAAGACTTAAACAAGATGAGTGCGAAAAGTGCCATTAAACTGCTGGTCCCCGAAAACGCTCAGGGTCAACTCTATAAATGGGTATCTATACTCACTGGCTCAAAGAACGCATTGAAAGGCGCAGGCTTTTTCATGGGCGGCGTATTGCTTACAGCCTTGGGATTTAAAGGTGCAGTACTTGCCATGGCAAGCATGCTGATACTGGTTTGGCTATTCAGTATAGCTAAGCTAAAAAAAGAGTTAGGTAAAGCGAAAAACAAGCCTAAATTCTCTCAACTTTTTTCAAAAAGTACTGCCATTAACTGGCTGTCCGCAGCTCGTATGTTTTTATTTGCCTCCCGCGATGTCTGGCTTGTGGTCGCCCTGCCGGTATACCTTGCCAGTCAATTTAATTGGGATCATTGGACCGTCGGTGGTTTTTTAGCACTTTGGATTATTGGCTACGGTTTCGTGCAAACACAAGCACCCAATATTACCGGAGCAAAACGCGGTAAACATCCAGATGGTAAAACTGCTGCTCTATGGGCTCTCGTTATGGCAGGCCTGCCTGCTTTGATTGCGATTGCGTTAAGTAATGACAGCTATACGCTGATCAGTATCGTGTTCGGTTTACTGATATTTGGCTTTGTATTTGCGATTAATTCATCGGTACACAGCTACTTAATTGTCAGCTACGCATCTAACGACGGCGTTTCGTTAGATGTGGGTTTCTACTATATGGCCAACGCGATGGGACGCTTAATAGGAACTTTGTTAAGCGGATGGCTATATCAAGCCTATGGTCTGGAAGCATGCTTGTGGGTATCCAGCGCATTCCTAATACTTACTTTTATTATTTCACTGGCCTTACCTAAAGAGGGCACTGCCAAACCCTCGTAATGTCATAAATGTGAAATAGCCTTTGGCTATAGTGACGCTCATAAAATAATGAGAATGGAAAGCATTATGAAGCGTCGCTCACTACTACTCAGTTCACTATTCATTGTTACCGGTGGCTTGCTTGCGTTTGTGGTTCAGTCCGCCACTAAAAACCCATTACCTGAGGTGGATTCACAAGATAGGATTGCAATAACTGATAAAAAAATATTTAACGCCGAAGCCAGTATCCCTTCTCAGTGCTATACACAGACCGAACAAAAACATAACCCTTGCTATACCTGCCATCAGATTCACAATAAAGAGTTGGGCGATCGTTTAAACCAATTAAATGATGGCGCCTTGCAAGGAGATTATGGATTTTCTGATGTGGGCATGAGCAACCACTGGACGAATCTTTTTGTTGATCGCACTGATTGGCTAGAGCAAGTCAGTGATGAATCCATATTGGAATACATCAATAGTGAAAATTACAGTCAGTTAGCTACTCGCCTAAAATCCCAAGGATTTGAAGGATTCATTCCTGATTTAAAAGACTTTCATCTAGGTGCTGAAGCTTTTGATCAGTTTGGCTTAGCAAAAGATGGTAGCCAATGGGTTGCCTTCAATTACAAGCCCTTTCCTGGCACATTCTGGCCCACTAATGGCTCTACTGACGATGTTATTGTTCGTTTAGATAAACCATTTCGTCAGTTGAATGGCGATTTCAATCGCGATATCTATTATCTCAACCTGACGTTAGCTGAGCTCAATATAAAAGACATCGAGCAAACCGAATTGTGGCCAATAAACGAAACATCTATTGGTGAGGATATTGACCAGAACGGTGTTCTTACAATTACAAGCATTGTGAAGAAGCGAGACCATTATTTTGGTGATGCTCGCACAATTAAAACTCAATTTCAGCAGTTCCCTACTGGCACAGAATTTATGCATAGTGTGCGCTATGTAGGTATTACTGATGAAGATGAAATCACTATTCCAGCGCGCATGAAAGAACTGAGGTATATGCGCAAGGTGAATGCCCTACCACGCCATATGATCATCAGTCGCTATGCAAATGAGCGTAAAGAAAAGTTCCTCGGTTTACTTCCTAAGTTCATTAATCGAGGTGATCAGGGTTTAGATAATGGATTAGGTTGGTTCGTCCAAGGCTTCATAGAGGACTATGACGGTGAACTGCGACCACAATCCTACGAAGAGACCATGTTTTGCATGGGTTGCCACGCAGCCATCGGCACCACAATTGATAGTACGTTTAGTTATGCTCGTAAAGTTACAGGTAAGGCTGGATGGAAATACATTAACTTGAAAGACATGAACGATGCACCTTCCATCGCTGAGAATGGCGGTGAAATCTATAATTATTTGCAACGTGCGGGCGGCGGAAGTGAATTTCGAGAAAACCCTGAAATGAAAGCGAAATGGTTTAACGAGGATGGTTCTGTTAAGGATTCTGTAAAATCTAAGGATGTGTATACCTTAATTGCGCCTTCTCGCGAACGCACAATGAAACTTAACAAAGCCTATAGTCATATTGTACGTCACCAAAGCTTCAAAGATGGTCGTGACGCAACATGGAAACCAGTAAAGAATGTATTTAAATCAATTGATGACTCCGTCGCTCCTCTGAAATCTAAGTATCGGTATTATGATTGGGATATACGCTTAGACTGGAACTAGTTTAATCCTCAGGCATCCCTAAAATTCAAGTACTAACTTCATCCGACTGTCACCGAACAGTCGGATTTCTGAAATATAATCGTCAGACAACCGTCATCTAACTTCCGCTAAATCGCAATATTTAATCCTTACTGTAAACCCGTCTATCGACATCTCTATAAAATAACATTCCTTAAGGATGACATAATGAATAAAAAAGTATTGTCTGTTGCCATCGCCTCCGCGGTTATGCTGACAGCTTGTGGAAGCGATGATGATGCGAGCAACAATCCAAAACGCTTAGCAACACTGCCTCTAGGTTCAGAACTCACTGGCATGTTCGTTAGCGATTCCGGTGATTTTTTCTTTAATGTTCAGCACCCAAGCAATTCATTACCCGGGGATGAAAGTAAAGCTGCTGTTGGTGTTTGGGTTGGTGTTGATATGAACAACCTAGACAAAGACTTGGAATTGAAAAACGTACCGGAATTAGATAGCGCTGAGGCTAAAACGACTGTCGTTGCCAAAGGTGAATATCAAGTTCTTGGACGTGAAGGTGATAACTTCTCTGGCGATCTGCCTTTTGGCCTTGGCAATATCACCAATGCCGCAGAAGATGCTGACATCAAACAATCAAACGACCCTGATTTTAACGCATTTATCGCTACAAAAGGTGATGGATCAGAAGGTTATTTGTTCACGGCTTGGGAAGACCGCCCTGGTGGTATGAGCCGTATTAAGCTGAGTAAAAATGAAGATGGTAGCTGGAACACAGATGCCGCTATGAATATTGACTTTAGCAACGTCAACGGCACTATGATCAACTGTTTCGGTACCCTCTCGCCATGGAATACACCGCTAACATCTGAAGAAAATTACGAAGCTGAGAACACAGCAAATTGGAATAATGCCAATTACGAGAATGGCTATCCAAGTTATTCCGACGTACAAAATATTCAAACCTATTTAGGTGGCACATATCCAAACCCATATGATTATGGATACATTGTAGAAGTGACTGAAGCCACAACAGCGTCACCGGTTCCGGTCAAGCACTTTACAACTGGCCGTTCTGCTCACGAGAACCCAGTTATCATGCCTGACAATATGACTGTTTACTTAACTGATGACGGATCAGATAAAGCCTTTTACAAGTTAGTCACTGATAATCCAAACGACTTAAGCTCGGGTACACTTTATGCGGCTAAATTGACTCAGGATGAAAACGAAACTGACAGTGCCAAGGCAGGTTTTGATATTGAATGGATCGAACTGGCCAGTGCAAATAATGCTGAGATAGAGCAATGGATCCGTGAATATGATGGCATTGATGAAGCTGACTATGTAGAGGGTGAAAACGACTACATTAGCGAAGCAGACATCACAGCATGGGCCAATGGAGAAGCAGCTGATGATCGCGTGGCATTCCTAGAAACATTGAAAGCCGCAAAAGCAAAAGGCGCTACGGTTGAGTTCACTAAAATGGAAGGTATCAACATTAACTACAATGGACTTAAAGACGGTTCTGTACCTTACATGTATGTAGCCATGTCTGACGTAAAATCCACTATGGCTGATACTGAAGGCGACATTCAAGTTACTGAAAATCGCTGCGGTATTGTTTATCGCTTTGTATTGGACGAAAACTACAACGCTACGCGTATGGAGCCTGTAGTTTCTGGTGGTCCATATGATTCCGAAGCTGCTGCCAATGCTTGCTCTGTGAATGGAATCGCCAATCCTGACAATATTGTTGTATTAAATGATGGTCGTGTATTAATTGGTGAAGATACCAGTAAACATGAAAACAATATGCTTTGGGTTTATACCCCAGAAGCGAATAACTAATTGATATGAGCTTGTCGTAAACCACAAGGCCCAGCTTGCTGATGCAAGCTGGGCCTTTTTTTATTTATATCTTTAATCAACAAGTTGTGTTGAAAGTTATGACCTCATCCAGTTGTGATATTTCTCAACCCACTTTAATACTTTTTCAGGTTTGTTAGATTGTTTCCATTGGCCAGCAGCAAACTTATTAGCCTCGGACCAAACTGGATAAGCATGAATGGTTCCTAAAATCTTATTCAAGCCGATACCGTACTTCATAGCCAATACAAATTCTGTTAGCAACTCACCTGCATGGGAACCCACTATGGTCACGCCTAAGATTTTATCCTTGCCCGGTGGCGTCAATACCTTAACGAAACCAGTTGCCTCAGACTCGGCCAAGGCGCGGTCTAAATCATCGATACCATAACGAGTTACTTCAAAGTCAATTCCTTGTTCTATCGCTTCTGATTCACTGAGGCCTACTCGCGCTATTTCCGGGTCAAGATAGGTCACCCATGGAATCACACGATAATCGACTTTGAACTTTTTCAGTTGCCCAAATAGACCATTTACCGCCGCATACCAAGCTTGGTGCGACGCTGTATGGGTGAATTGATAGGGTCCTGCCACATCACCTGCCGCATAGATATTTGGGTAAAGTGTTTGTAAATATTCATTGGTTATGACCGTACGATCAGTTTCAATACCTAGCTCTTCTAACCCATAACCTTTTAGCCTTGCAGTACGCCCCACCGCACAAATAAGCTCATCAAAATAGACTCTCTTTTCTTCACCATCATGTTCTAGCACAATGTACTTGTCGCCATGCTCAATACCACAGTGAATTGCCTTATGTTTGATTAATACTGTTACACCATCGGACTCCAATTTTTCTTTAGCATACTCTGAAACGTCTAGGTCTTCTTTGGCAATGATACGCTCCCCCATTTCCACTTGGGACACATCAGATCCTAATCGCGCAAACGCTTGACTTAACTCCGAACCAATTGGTCCTCCACCAAGTACCACGATACGTTTTGGAAGCTCATCGTATTCGGCAAATCTATCCCACAAGGTATCACTGGTGACATAATTAACGTCGTCTATCCCATCTAACGGTGGAACAAAAGGTTCTGCACCTGCTGCAATCACAATGCTACGACTGGTTAGTGTTTGAACGGAACCGTCGTGAAGCTTGACCTCCACCGTCCAAGGATCAATTAAACGACCATAGCCTTGCAGTACTTCCACCCCTAAGCCCTCATAGCGCTCAACACTATCATGTGGCTCGATACTCTTTATGACGTTATGGATACGCTCCATCACCTTCTTAAAACTAAATTGAGGTTCCTGATCATTCAAACCATATTGGCTGGCGTGACGCATTTGCTTCGCCACTTTCGCGGTTTTAATCAGCGCTTTACTGGGGACACAACCATAATTCAAACAATCACCGCCCATTTTGTTTGCTTCTATCAGTGTTACTTTGGCTTTTACTGCAGCCGCTATGTAGGCACTGACTAAACCACCAGCACCAGCACCAATAACAATTAAATTTCGGTCAAAGGATTTAGGCTTTTTCCAATTCTTATAGACTCGACGCGCTTTGATAATCGAAATAAGTTTTTTGGCTAACAGAGGGAATATCCCCAACAATGCAAACGAAAGAATTAGATCAGGGGATAAGATGCCGGATAGTGAATCAATTTGTGCCAACTGTGTACCCGCATTCACATATACGATTGTTCCTGCAAACATACCCACTTGCGATACCCAATAAAACGTCCATGCCTTAATTGGGGTCAAGCCCATAACCAGGTTGATTAAGAAGAACGGGAAAATAGGAACCAGTCGAAGCGTAAAGAGATAAAACGCACCTTCTTTTTTAATACCTTCATTGATGGCCTTTAAGCGATCACCAAAGCGCTGCTGAACCGTATCATGCAGCAAGTAACGAGAAACAAGAAACGCCAATGTTGCGCCAATACTGCTCGCAAAGGAAACCAATAGTAGACCCCAAGCCAGACCGAAAATGGCGCCAGCAGCAAGTGTCATAACGGCTGCTCCGGGTAAAGATAATGCGGTCACAGCAACATAAATGACAAAGAAAGCGGCCCCGACTATTACAGGGGATTGCTCAAGCCATTGGTTAAATTGTCCCAAACCTCCTTTGAGAGCCTCTAGTGTAAGCCATTGATGAAGATCAAGCGCGAAAAAGGCTATCACTGTTGTGAAAATGGCACATAGTAGAATCAGTCTTTTCATGGAAAACCCATTATTTGAAGTATTTATATCAGTCGCGGATCTGCTGCAAATCTTACAGTATTAGTAATAAATTGCCTGTTAATACGTCATTCATCGAGCGCTAGATTGCAATCAATAGATTGATTATTAATTGGACTTAATCATTTTAAGCTAATGCTTTGGTACCAAGTTATAATCTCGGAATCTAGCCACTCTTATAAAAAGCGAATAAACTTTTGGTCCCGAACAACCCACGGAAGGTTTTAATGCATGAAACAATTGCTTTTATTAACGCTTTTTAGCGTCTTAATTTCTGGCTGCGGAAGCAGTGAAGATAAAACACCTGAGCCAATATTAGATCCGCCCATACCCGATTACCAACCTAGTCCGAATAACATCTCCTCGATATCTCTACTGGATGCTACCGGTCAACCGCTTGAACAAGCAATGGTTGAAATCAGTGAGTACTCTGAATCTGCATCGGAAGTCTCTGGTAAATCTCTTGCCCGAAATATAAACCAAACAAGCTATACCGACGCGAATGGCAAGCTCCAAGTTAATGAGTTAGAGCCTGGTCGTTACATCCTTTCCATCTCTATAGCTGGCGCAACAGTCGAAAGCATTCTTGAGATAAGGCAGGAAAACACAGCTTCAAACGCAGCTGTAACGGCACCAGTGAGCATTACAAAAGATAGCGAAGGCACAATAACAAACGCCGTTAGCCTTTTGGGAGAAGGCATTTTCGCGTCCTTTAGCGGTATCATTTATGGACCTGACGGAGTGCTTGCGGATGCTCAAATAGAGGTATCCGGTGGAGAGGAGACCAATGGTGCTATCTCTATAAGCAAGACGAATTCTGATGGCGAATTTACACTGGTCATCAATGTATCCATCAATAAACTAAATGCGCTCAAAAACGCTCGCATTCGAGTTGTAAAAGAAGGCTACACCACAAAGTGGGTTGATCATGATATTTCTGAATTCGCAAATGCTTCCATTGCGTCATCCATTAGTGGTATGAATTACAAATTGGATCTTAGCGATAAAACCGATCTCGTCGTTTACTCAGAGGACTTTGAGCAACAGGGATCGGATGCAGAATGTGGTTTTTGGAACGTCATCGAGTTTCAACCGCTAGACTACGAATTTGATGACTTACCTCCAATTGATGGCATTGAAACTCAAGAAACCTATCAAGCAATGGCCATTGAAAGCGAAATAACACCAATCCCCGAAGAGCTTACCAACCTCTGGCACCTGCATGAACAAGGGTTGGACATCCAAAATCAAGCTTGGATCGATAATCTTGTTCAACTAGCACCAGACGATACTTCTAATGGTGTAGTGCCAAACCCTAAAGACAACTATGCCTGCTGGTATGGTCAAGGATCAGGGAACAACTTGGGAGCAGGTAATTTTCTTGGAGATTTTGGAAGTGGCAATGGAGGTGCTGAACTCGATGGGGGAGAATCGGACATGCCCAATGCAGGCGCTCTTATATCGCCTGTCATTGACTTAGGCACAGAGACCTCCCCTCTTGCATTAAGCTTTGATACTTGGTGGGAAATTGAGTCCGTCAATCCAAATGATCAAGGTTTTGATTTGATGATTGTTTCGGTGTCTTCCGATAACGGAAATACATGGCAAAATATTGCTCGATTAAACCCACTTACCGATCCAATTACTTCAGATGGAGTCAATCGCGCACCGATACCATACTCAAACCGGGGCTACAACAAAGCGCCAACTTGGACTTCACAAGAGCCAATTAGTCTTTCCGAGTTTGCAGGAGAGCAAATCAAAATTCGTCTTGCATTTTCTACACAAGATGGACTCTATAATGGTTTTAGAGGCTGGCTAGTAGACAACATCCGAATCACGAAAGAGGAAGGAACCTTCCCCAGATACAATGGCTCGGTTGACTTTAACGACCTAGTATCAGACAGTACAGCCAGCATCAATATAGAAACGTTGGATGTTTTCTTCTCTGGAAACGTGACTAGTAATGATCCCGTTGAAGTAGGAATACAATCTGTAGATAGCAATGGTAATACCAACCTTCTTGTCTCTGAAATCGTATCTCAGGGTGGATCATTTGAACTTTCAGCCGATATATTCCCTGATAGCACGGATGATCTAGAACTGCATGCGATTGTCATGATAAACGGTAAAATCATCGCAACTGAATTTATCGCTACCGTCCCGCAAAGTGAGATACCCCAATAAACTCAGTTAATAAAACGCCGCGCTTAGGAGCGCGGTGTTTTATTATTCTGGCTTAACGAACTTAAGTGTCATACGATCGCTTTCACCAATGGATTGATACTTCTCTTTATCTTCCTCACCTAATCGCAAATTGGGTGGTAATGTCCAAACACCCTTAGGGTGATCCGCGGTATCAGCAGGATTGGCATTCAATTCAGATGCTTCAAGCAATTTAAAACCCGCTCTTTCTGCCATAGCAATCACATAGCTTTGATGCATATAGCCTGAAGCATTCATGGCTTCAGCTGGCATGTCTTCTGGTAACCGGTGATCGACCACGCCTAACAATCCGCCGGGCTTAAGGGTTTTATAAAACGCCTTGAACGCTGCAAGCACTTTCTCATCACCACCGCCTCGCATATACCAGTTATGCACATTACGAAAAGTGAGAACCCGATCGGCACTGCCTGCCGGAGCGATATCAACCTGCTCAGGTGGATGAAAAGTTGTTACCGTCACATTGCCATAGACATCAGCCAGTTCTTGCAGGTCTTGCTCAAATGATCGGCGTGAGCGCTTAAAAAACTCCACGGACGAGTCCTTATCAAAATGAGCTGCGTAAAGCTGACCTTTGTCTTTAAGGTAAGGCGCTAAAATTCGCGTGTACCAACCACCACCGGGCCAAATTTCAACAACGGTGTGATTCGGCTGAACATCAAAAAACTCTAATGTCACGTTTGGCTTGCGATACTGATCCCGGACTTGATCACTAGTGCGATGGTCTGAACTCATTATCGTTTCAAAACTCACATCCGATTCTGAACACGCAATCAAAGTTATACTCAAGAGTGCGATGGCGATTTTTCTGGCATTCATTGTTTTGGCCTCGTTTTAAATCGTGTTTACCGTACTGCTTTTGTTTCCATACTAGCTGATATATTTTCTACGATCTAATCCTGAGTATATTTGATCAAGGGAAAAGCCTCGGCGCTGCATATAACCCATTAGCTTGTTTTTGTCTTTGGGGTCCGCTAAGTCGAGGTTGCGAGATTTTTTTTCAATTTGCTGGTCAACGGTGGCTATCCAATCCAGTTCATTGGCAAGCTCATCAAAGGCTAATTCCATGAGGGATTCGCTGACCCCTTTTTGTTTGAGTTCCATACGAATGCGGATGGGGCCATAGCCACTTAAGGCTTTACTACGAACATACATGGTGGCAAAACGCTGATCGCTTTGCAGGCCATTTTCCACCATCCAATCTAACGCGTTATAAACTAATGTTTCATCGCTGCTCAATGGCAGTAGTTTCTTTTCTAGCTCAGCAAAACTGTATTCACGACGGGCCAACAACTCTACTGCTTTGCGTCTAAGTTCTGATTCATTCAGCTCTTTTGGAGCAGCCATAGATTTCTTGGACTTTCTGTGGCGCTCGTCTAGCCAATCATCATCCATCATTAATAATTAGATCCATGTATTTACTTAATTATGAACATATGCGCTCTTTGCCATCCATGATAACCGCTATACGATGCACAAGGATGTGCAAGTGTCGAAAAGAGGCAGGAGCCGGTTTGACCCGTTCTTCCTGAACATATGCGCTCTTTGCCATCCATGGCATCGCGCTATACCGTTCATCCTGAACATAAAAAAAGCCAACTTAGAATCTCCAAGTTGGCTTTTTTCTACTGAAAAAGACTATGCTTCTTCTTTCGCTTTAGTCTTTTTTGCGGGTTTCGCCTCTGCAGCAGGCGCTTCCGCTTGTGCTTCCGCTTCCGCTTTTTCTTCTGCTGGCTTAGCAACCACTAACAGTTGATCACGGATTTGCTTTTCAAGTTCTTTACTAACTTCTGGGTTCTCCTGAAGATAGACACAAGCATTGGCTTTACCCTGACCAATCTTATCGCCCTTGTAAGCGTACCAAGCACCAGACTTATCCACTAAACCAAGCTTCACACCCAAATCAATGATTTCCGCCTGACGGTTGATACCTTGGTTATACATGATTTGGAATTCCGCTTGTTTAAACGGTGGAGCAACCTTGTTTTTCACTACTTTAACGCGAGTTTCGTTACCTACCACTTCGTCACCGTTCTTAACAGCACCTGTGCGACGAATATCCAAGCGGACAGAAGAGTAGAACTTAAGTGCGTTACCACCGGTTGTGGTTTCAGGGTTACCAAACATCACACCAATCTTCATACGAATCTGGTTAATGAAGATCACCATACAGTTAGCATTTTTTACATTCGCCGTTAGTTTACGTAACGCTTGTGACATAAGACGAGCCTGCAAGCCTACGTGGGAGTCACCCATGTCACCTTCAATTTCTGCTTTTGGTGTTAACGCTGCCACAGAGTCAACAACAATCAGATCCACCGCATTGGAGCGCACTAGGCTATCAACAATCTCTAGAGCTTGTTCACCAGTATCCGGTTGAGATACCAACAGGCTATCAAGATCCACACCCAGCTTTTCCGCATAAGAAGGATCTAAGGCATGCTCCGCATCAACGATCGCAACCGTTTTACCATCCTTTTGCGCTTCTGCCATGGCGGACAAACACATGGTGGTTTTACCAGAAGACTCAGGACCATAAATCTCAACGATACGACCAAATGGCAAGCCGCCTATACCTAGAGCAATGTCCAATGATAGTGAACCGGTTGATACAGAAGGAATCGCCTCACGGGGTTGCTCGCCCATTTTCATGATGGCGCCTTTACCGAATTGACGTTCAATCTGACTAAGAGCCGCGTCTAGGGCTTTTTGGCGATTCTGGTCCATTAACGTTCACCTTTTTATACTGTTCAACTTGTGTGGGAGTTGTGCGCTGTATGCTATGAATCGGACTGGCTCATACAGCAAACACTGTAAATTTAACCAGTATTAAAACACAGTTCTTTTTTAACGCAAAGGACTAATTTATAACCTTTTCTTTTAAGGCTTCATCAATCATCATTTGCAGCGCATGGGCACAGGCTGCTTGGCGAACTTGATGACGATCGCCATCAAAGTATTGAGTCTCAGCCCTGCTACCATGGGGGCTCGAGACGGAAAAGCACACCATGCCAACGGGTTTTTCTGCACTGCCACCACCTGGGCCAGCGACGCCAGAAATACTCACCGCAAGGTTTGCATTGCTATTTTTTACCGCTCCTTCGGCCATTTCTAGAGCAGTTTCCTCGCTTACAGCTCCATATGTATCCAGTGTTTTGGCGAGAACATTTAACTCTGTCATTTTGGCTTCATTACTATAGGTCACGAACCCTCGGTCAAACCATTGAGAGCTACCCGCCATTTCAGTAATGCATGCACTGACTAAACCGCCGGTACAAGACTCAGCGGTTGCGATCATGAGCTGCTTGCTTAGGCACAACTGAGCAAGTTGCGCCACATGGTTTTGTTGCCAATCCACTAGGTTTGATGCTCCAAGTTACTTCGAAAGCGCTTCAAAGAAGTTTTTGATTCGATCCGCATTAGCGCCTAAATCGCTTTTACCTACACGGCTTTTACTGCGCATATCAATGCGAGTACCGCTTTCGGTTCTGCTAATACGAATCGCAATATCATCCTTAAATCCAAACAATAAGCTGGTGGCAACGGCTTCTACTGTATAAGGAAGGGTCTCTTTGTGTTTCGCAACCAGCTCCCATCCTTCTACTTGCACTTGCTTTTCAACCATTGCAAAGGCTTCATCTGGATTCACATTCAAAAGTAGCGGTTTCAAATCTGGATAGCCTTGCATTTGCAGCTCCATAACCTCGCCACCAATGTACGTCACTGGATTCTCATCTGGCGTTCGTAGATCTGCCGCCGCAACTAATTCTGGCGGAGTGTCAAAATCAGTGGTGATGTCATGGATAAACGGACGAGATTGCCCCAAAGCAATGAAATTACCCAAAATCACCAATGGAGTAGCAGTGCATAACATTGTCAGAATCAATGACTTTGATTCCCCCTCTTTGGCACGAGACATTTTGAATACCGCCAGCACCAAAACAATAAAAGCCACAATGGCTGCGATGATCATAATGAGAAAGCTATTACGGAAATGCATCGCACCGGTACGTGCCAATAAAATCACGGCAGGAAAAATCGCCAGTGTAATCAAACTGGCTAGTAGTAACTTTTGTGCATTAATCTTGTTCAGCATCTGTGACTCCTTAAATTAAAAGTTGATACATCTACGGGCTTCTTCTGAATCTTGATCATAGTACCCGAAACACGCTTTTAAGGGAGGGCGACTTTGATTTGATTCATTGCGTCCCCAACAGGCGATACCTTGAGTTGTCTGTGCATCCATGCTCCCAGACTCGGCCTGAAAATAACCAGTATAATCCGCAATCATACACGTATGACCCACTCCTGCGTCGACGGTTTTAGGATTAAAGCCAGGTACATCGGTAAAAATGGAAGGAACACTCAGTAGATTTTCCTGCGCGTTATCCCTACCAAAGCAATCTAACTCAAATTGTTCACCACCTATATCATCAATGATACAAGCATGATTGGCACCGACACTGATGTGCACCGGATTAGTATAGGAATCCTGTAACTCTTTATCCCAATTGCCCGTGGCGCCCCAACAAACGACATCGTCCTGTAGTGTAATGGCACAGGCAAATTCTGATCCGACATCCAAATGTTTCACCATACCCAAATTAGCTGGAACCTCTGTCTGACCAAGACCATTGTCGCCCCAACAAGACACATAGCCGTCTCCATCAATGGCACAGCTGGTATCCCCACCCGCTGCAATCCATTTAGGCGCTGTTAAACTAGGAACATCTGTCTGTCCTTGTTCATTCTTACCCCAGCAATAAACTCCGTAATAATCCAAAGCACAGTTGTGATGATCGCCTGATGCAATCAAATAGGGTTTATCCACCCAGTGGCCTTGATACCCGTTCGTAAATGCAGGTTCCGGATCGGTATTTTCACCAAATTGATTACTACCATCACAGCGCACTGTGCGAGCATCCGTTGTTTCTATCGTACAGACATGGTCTGCACCGATGCTCAGTACATGATTTTGACCAGAAACATTGGTATTAACTTGAGCCCTCTGGTTGGCAGGAATAGAGCGCCCCCAACAATTTAAAAAGCTACTGGTATTGAATGCGTTGGCGGAAGCAAATCCACAGGTTCTTCCATCACCAGAGACTAAGCGGTAATCCTCAAAAATTCTTGAATTAAATTCTTCTAGTTTAGATGCTGTTCCATTAGGATTTTCCATGGTTGCATCACGAGAAAAGCTAAATCCGCTTTCCTCTTCCTCACATCCGATCAAAAGAAAAAAAGCACAGAAAAGCGACGGTAAACTAATTACGCGCATAAATGACCCTTGTATTATTATTTTTGTAAGGGCCGTATCTTATCCACGCTCATGAGAAGCGGCAATGCGAAATGGCAGGCTGAAACTGACTTTTACTGCGCTTTGTGTCCTAGTTCCAAGTCCGCCTCATAAAGATTCGTTAACGCTTGGTCGCCTCTAGGTCTTTTTGCGCCTCTTTCAGTTGATACTCTAAATCTGCAACCTTTTGTTTTAGCGCTTCTCTTTCTTGTTGAGCTTCGTCTAACAGGTTTTTTGCTGCTTTAAGATCTTCTGTATGGCTCTCGGCTTGGCGTTTCGCCGGCAAAGCAAAGAAGAAGTAAGCAAACACCAACCCGACAACAAAGGTGCCGACTGCAATCCACATCATTTTTTGTACCTCCTAATTCGTCAAAAAAACATCAGTAATGATTATCCCCAGTTTCTGTGGATAACTTTGTGAATAATGATTTGAAAAGTTCATCTAAGTGGCTCAATTCCTATAGGGTTTACAGATTGTACACTTTTTAACCTAAACAAATATTTCCTTTAAAAACAATAACTTACGTTATTTTTATAGTGATTTTTTGGGATTTATATCGTTTTGATTATTATATCAACAACCAAACTGTAAAATGTGTATAAACATTGACCCAAAAGGTCCATGTCAAGACTTTTATTAAAGTTCTCAACAATTTTTTAACCACCTTCTATGAAATGACGTTTTGGTGACTCCACAACGTTCGCTTCTGATATAGTGCCCATTCAGTCATATATCTAACTTTCGCATCAATATGCTATTTACCCTACTTGAGCGGGCCTTTAATGGTCTTGCATTTTATACTCGACTGCCCTGCCCGTCTTGGGTCCAATACGGAAATGAGCAACTTAATCGCGCCAGTGCCTTTTTTCCACTAATTGGTACGCTTTTAGGATGCCTAGTATTTGGCAGTTTTTACTTAAGCCATCAAATCTTCAACGTTCATATCAGTCTGCTGGTCGCAATCATCGCCAGTATTTTACTCACTGGAGCATTTCATGAAGATGGTTTCGCAGACCTCTGCGATGGATTTGGTGGAGGCTGGCATAAAGACGATGTTTTACGCATTATGAAGGATAGCCGTCTCGGTACCTATGGTGTAATCGGTTTAATCAGCATCCTATCCCTAAAATGGCTTGCTTTAACGTCCTTACCTATTTCGCAGCTGTTTGTTGCGCTTGTTATTGGGTATACCTTGAGTCGTGCTTTCGCAATTAGCCTCATTATGATTCTGCCATATGTACAAGATGACCAAGCCAGCAAAGCCAAGCCCATTGCCCAGCAATGGCATATCAGAGATATGTTATTCGCTTGGGGATCAACACTACTCGTTTGTAGTTTGCTTAACTGGCAACTGACATTAATCATGGTGACATTAGGCGGTGTACATTTATTATGGATTCGGCAATGGTTCAAGCACCGACTAGGCGGTTATACAGGCGACGCCTTGGGTGCCGCTCAGCAAATATTTGAGGTAAGTTTTTACCTAGCCATGTCTGCCTTTTTTGCAGCCTAATCAGGTACAATACGCCACTATTTTTTAAGACAGTCTGATTATGGAATTAACTCAATACCTTTCTCAGCTTGAAGGCCAATACCGCTTATTTGATGTGGGTCGCCGAATCAAAAAACTGGACAAGCACGAGTTTCAACAATTTGAACAGGGGCAGATCCCTTACCCTGCGCCTTATTTGCAGCATGCTTGGCTAGCCCTATTCATCAGCCACCCCAAACAAATTGAAAATGAAACCCTTATGTTTCTCAAATGGCCTTTGGATGAACAAGGTAAACTTATCCCCTACGTACGTGATGACTTGGTCAATCGCCTCATCACACTGAGTGAAAAACCTCTGCAAGCGGACTCAGAGATCGAAGATCCACTGAAAGACAATCCATTTGCCTTCAATCCGGACGAAATTCGATTAGCAAATCTCCATGCTTTAATACAGGCCAGCGCTCATCGCAAACCGTCCTCCCATTACGACGGAGTAAAACGCTATCTTCAAGCTGGCGCTATGAACTCAGAAAACTTAAAAGAATGGCAAAACTTAGGCGTGCAAGGAATTGCTGATGTAAGTGCTCGCTTGGATGATAATCAGGTTAGTTTAAAGGCTTGCCTGCCAAACTTGCCAGCTGAAGTATTACTGGCCTTTGCGCAGTGCTTGGAGCACCAAAAACCAAGCGTTGAAATTGCCGAGGCAGCGAAAGTACGCTTAGAAAAAGCACTTCGCGAAGATACTCAAAGCACCATAGTAGAAGCCTGCTTACGCATCATTGGCGCTACCCATAGTGACACCTTACGCATCGAGACCTGGCAGAGCTGGATGGACAGTGCCTATGCCACCGATGTGGCTTGTGTCTTAGCGTTTGCCACGCGTAATTACCAAGACCTTGCGTTCATGCCTCATCAGATCCGTCCATTTTTATTGAATTTAGCAGCGCTCAATGCAGGCGAAGATGGACGCGCCAACTTCACTAGTTTCATAAAAATAGTCGGGGATTTATTGTACTTGCCAGGTACTCGTAATCTTTTACTGAATGAACTGCGCAGTGAAGACCGCCCTGAAATACTCGGGCATGCCATGCAAGCACTTTTACAAAGCAAGCAACAGTCGTAACGAAGTTCTTATGTCTATTTGTCCTTGCCAAATGCAGAAGAGCAATCCTAAAAGCTATGCAGAGTGCTGCGAGCCTCTGCATAAAGGTAAAGCCGTTGCTCGTTCACCGGAACAACTGATGCGCTCGCGTTTTAGCGCATTTGTTTTGGGTCTAGGCAACTACTTGCGAGAGACATGGCACGAAACCACATGCCCTCCAGATTTGAGCATTGATCCCGATCCACAATGGCGTCGTCTCGACATCATCGATCATGGAAAAGACTGGGTGCACTTCATTGCTTATTTCGAAACAGCACCAAAGCAATATGGCTTTCTTAGAGAACGCAGTCGCTTTCTTCAGAAAAACGGACACTGGTTATATGTGGACGGCGATGTAGAACAAGGCAGCGTTCAACAGGAACGCAATGCCTTGTGTTTGTGTGGCAGTGGTAAAAAATTCAAAAAGTGCTGTGGCAATAGCTAAGTCATCGCCAACCAATCCCAAACGGTTTGCCCCGTGGCACTGTCCCAGCCTTTCAGCTTGTCTTTACTAATTATTTTATAGTCATCCAATTCTTCGTTTAACTTGATGTTACCCTTCGCCTTTACCGCATAACCAATAATCAACTGATTTTTCATCTCGAACATATAGTGTCCCACGAACACAGGATCATATGCATCGAGATTTAACTCCTCTTTCGTTTCACGTATAGCTGTTTCTTGTGGCGTTTCATAAGGGTCTACATAACCGGTGATGATGCTGTACTTGCCTTCAGGCCACGCAACATTATGCGCGAGCACAATCCCTTCATCGGTTTCTACAATGATAGCGGTTACTGGTGTTGGATTATTGAAATGTGCAAAACCACACTCGTCGGCACACGCTTTGATTAATAGTCCATCCACTTCTTTGATTTCTGTATTGCAACCGCAATTGGGGCAAAAATCGTAACTTGCAGCACTGTAAACCGACATTTAACGTTAACTCTTGTCTTGAATGATCAATTTCACTAATGTCTCATGACTGATATCGACACACAATAATAACGATATGAATCGAGCTTTAATCACAACGATTGCAGTGAGTTTTGCTATACACGTATTGCTTTATTGGTTGTTTATGGCCGATCTATCAGTATTCTTTAATACGCCTGCGCAGACGGAACAAGACCGTCGAATAGAAATCGCTCTGCAGCCGAGAATGGTACAAGAAAAAGACCAACCGCCCCCACCCCAGCATTTAGAAGACGATTTAAACAAAGCCAATAATCAAGATGGCACATTAGAAACAGCAACAAAAGCAGCATCCAGCGCGGCCAGTAGCAATTTAACTCAGGAAGAGCCGGAGCCTAAATCCACTCGATCCATTGAACAAGTGATTGCCGCAGCAAAACGAGGGCAAAAAATAGAATCCCTAGATTCGTCACAGGAACAGTCAAGATCAGAACAAGTGGACCTTCAATCGCAAGGCTTAGAATCACTCAGTGATCAGGATCTCGCCGACAACCGTGTGGACAGCCCGTTGAACTCAAATGAAGAAGAAAAAGCACGATGGTTTAATGAAGTCCTAAAGCGCATCACCGAGCAAGTCAATTACGTATGGGTCAAACCCAACAATATCGATCCTAGTGCGTGGGGTATTATTCGTATGGATATCAATAGCGAAGGTTACTTACGCAGTGCTTGGGTGCATCTACCCAGTGGCGATGCCCATTTGGATCAGAGTGCTCTACGTGCTATTCGCAGTGTCATGCGCTATCACATTCCGCAAAACCCAAGGTTAAGCCGCTATTACCGACACCTTGAGTTCCGCTACTCGGGTAAAGGTGGATAAAAACTCTGAAGGTTAATCGAGATCTTTGGCCTTACCCATGCCTCTTAAAATCATCCCCCAAGTCGTCATCGCCAGACCCAATATAGATAGTAGCATGGCCGAATTTACCCAAAATCCATGTCGTGACATAAAGGTCACCACGTCATGATTGTTCTTAAAGTCACACAACCCTTTTACATAATCCCAGCTACCCCCATCTTGGGCGCAACGAGCGGCATCTTGAGCCTCAATCATATACAAAGTAATCAGAACGATACTGGGTAACAGCAGTAAAATCATGCCCCAACGTAACATCAGCAGCTCCTTTTTAATGACATTTCAATATAACTAGCAAAAATAGACGAATCAGACCGTCTATACCATTGCATTATCCCACAGTACTGGGCAATAATGGCCACATAATACCGCTATAAAAACAAAAATTGAGTATTGCCTATGAAAGCCTTATTGAATGCGGCCTTAATAGTGGTGAGCTTGCTTGCTACCACCGTCTACGCCGAAAACCTCGACGAGCTACTGGCGAAGATTGATTCCGATATCGCCGCCAAACGATTGAGTTCTCCTGCCAGCAACAACGCCATTGATAAAATTTGGCAATTTAAAGCTCTAGCCCCCTATGATCAGCGCATTAATAGTCGTGTTTATCAAGTGGGCGAAGTCTATGTAGCATTGGCGAATTCCGCGATTAGTAAGAACGACCCAGACAAAGCTCAAGACTATCTCGATAAAGTTTGGTCTCTTGCTTACCTCACTCCTGGCTTGGAATCTGCGCAAGATAAAATCGATGCTATGGATAAGCGTTCCGCTAAAAAAGCCGTAGCCCAAAAAACAGCTCCTAAAAAAGACGACTCAAAAGCTCGCGAAGCAGCAGACCGCAAGGCACGTCAGCTAGCACAAGAAAAGGCCGCTCGCGAAAAAGCCGAACGAGAAGCTGCTGAGCGTCGCCGCAAGCAAGCAGAAGCCCGCGAACGAGCCCTAGCGCAAAAACGTCGTGAAGAAGAAGCCAAGCGTAAAGCGGCTGAAAAGTTAGCTATGCTAAAGCAGCAGCGAGAGCGTGCTACTGAGATTCGTGCTGGTGAAATTGATGTTGAAACCAAACCCATTGCCGAGTTTGCATTAAACCAAGCGCTTATTGATGGCCGCGAACGTGGTGAAATCCGCGATGAACTTGAGCCTATCTGCCAAGAAATTCTAGATAACCAAGCTTCTGTGGTGCTCAATACACGCTCATTACAAGATTATCGCTGGTTAACCGTACGTTTAACCTTGTGTGTGCGCCGCTTGGACAAGTCCTTCCGTCTACGTCATAGCTTCAACCAAGTGCCAGATACAGAACCTTATATTAGCTTACACCCAGGACGCAGCATGTCTCTATATAAAAAGACTCGCAGCTAATTTTAGAGTTTAATTCATAAAAAAGGCGCTGTTGTAAATCAGCGCCTTTTTTATGGCCAAATCACATTCACTGATTATTTGATTAGAAAACGATCGTCTTATTACCGTGACGCAATACACGATCCTCGAGATGCAATCTTACTCCTCGACTTAGAACCATTTTTTCCACATCCTTACCCAAGCGCACCATATCCTCCACCGTGTCTTTGTGACTAATGCGTACGACGTCTTGATCGATAATAGGACCAGCATCTAAGTCTTGAGTAACATAATGACATGTAGCCCCGATTAATTTCACGCCACGCTCAGCGGCTTGATGGTAGGGCTTGGCGCCGACAAAGGATGGTAAAAAGCTATGGTGAATATTAATGATTTGTCCTTCATATTTAGCACACACATCGGCAGGCAAAATTTGCATGTAGCGAGCTAATACAATAACGTCCGCCTGGTGCTCTTCAATGATAGCGCTAACCCGATCAAAATGTTCTTGCTTGTTTTCTTTATCAACAGGTACGTGGAAAAATGGTATGCCGTGCCACTCAACCAATGAGCGGAGATCATCGTGATTACTAATTACACACGGAATATCACAGTGTAATTCACCACTATGCCAACGATGCAATACATCTACTAGGCAATGACTTTCTTTACTCGCAAGCAACACCATTTTTTTAGGTGCCTCACTGGCCGCAATTGCCCAATCCATTTCAAATTCTTCAGCTATTGGAGCGAACTTTTCACGAAACTCATCTAGACCAAAGGGCAACGACTCAGCTTTAATGCAATGACGCATAAAGAACCAACCAGAAGTCGGATCAGCATAATGATTGGCTTCAACAATCCAACCTCCATAGCTGGAAACAAACTGGCCAACCTTTGCAACAATGCCCACACGATCGGGACATGAAATTATTAAACGATAACTGGGTTCCATAGCAATCCTAAAAACTGATTATCCAATTCCACTAAACCTTGAGGCGGGTGGATATTAAGCGCACAATATAGTGAATTTACTGTTAAAACAACAAACCCATGCGCATCATTATTCTATTTGCTTTGTCATTTATCTTTGGCTGCAGTCACACAGGGCCGATTCGACTTTATCCAGGAGAAACGCTCGATTCAAAGCAAGAAGCCATCCTAGTGTTACCAGAGGCTCTGGATCTCCTGAAAATAAACAACGAAAACATACCTGCCTCTACTTTTGCGTTTCGAACAAGCCAGTCTGAGTTGCGATTAGCCCCTGGTCCTAATCGTCTGACCATTCAGTATAGAACGCTGTGGGATGTGAGTTCTGACCAACATCAAATCGTAGAGTCGGGTCCCATCGAATTCGATGTAAACTTGAAAGGTAATCACACTTATCAGTTTAATTGGCAGACTCCCGCGTCATTGGAAAATGCAATTGAGTTTTCTAACAACCCTAAAATTCACATTGTAGGCGATCAACAGTCTTGGCTGGGCAACCACCAAGCAAAGCAGTCTGATCTGATATTGATCGCTGATCCTAGTACACACTCCAATAAGTCAGAGAACAACATTGCCTTAGACAAGTTGCAATATTGGTGGCAACGTGCAAGTCTGGATGAACGAGAAGCATTTCTAAAATCCATAAAAGCGGCTGATTAAGGCTATACTTAGTTTACGCTTCTCACAGGACTTAAGCCTATGCCGTTTATATTTATCGATAATGGCAGCCCAAGTATTCGCCAATATGACACCCCTAAAAACAAGGGCGTTAACCCTGTGGAAGCGAGCCAACGTACGCAAGCCGTTGGTCAAGAATCGCAAAACCCACAAAGACAGAAAGACGTAGCTCAATATAAACAAGCTGAGTCTCAACATCGCGAAGAACAACACCCAAAACCAGTCGAGCTTGCACGCGAAATCATGAGTCAACCCGTGGTGTATTTAAACCAAGAGACCTTAGATCTCGACGATGCCGAACAAACCTTACGTGAGAGAAAAATTAGTCACTTGCCCATTTGTCAAAATGGTAAATTGGTAGGTATTACCACAAACATTCAAATCTTACGCTACCGATTAAAATATGAAACGAACTGGTACCATACGAAAGTGTTTGCTGCCAAGCCGGACACAGACATTCATCAATGTGCTCATGTAATGTTCGACGAGCACATTGGTTGCCTTCCAATTGTCGACAATCAGCAAAATTTGGTAGGTCTTATTACACGCTCTGATCTTTTACGAGTCGCAAGTCAGTATGGCCCCCTTGAATTCTGGGCTTAAGACTCAACAATGATCAGTACACAGTTTACTCTTCAGTGCTAAACTAAAAATAAAACTCAGAGCAACTCTTATAAAAGGAAGTATTACTCTATGACAGTAAAGCATGCTCGCATTAGCCCCAAAAAAGCTCTACGCGTTTTATCCCGTCACGAAGTTAATCGATTAAAAGATGCGACTCAAAGTGGACTACATGAAGTATTTAAACGTTGTGCCTACGCCGTTTTAAATTGTGGCAGTCAAAGCGATGATTATGTTGCGGATCGTGATGATTATAATGAGTTCGACATTCAAATCATTCAGTTAGACCGAGGTATCGTTTTAGATCTGTTTAATGCACCTGACGATGCCTTTGTTGACGGTGAACTAATTTATGGTATTCGCGAACACTTATTTGCCGTGTTAAGAGACATTGTTTATACCCATGATGAGATAATCAACAATACAAAATTTATCACCAGTAACGAATCATCAGATCAAGAAGAAAGTGAACAGCTCACTAACATTGTCTTTCACATACTGCGAAACGCCAATGTCTTGCGCTATGGCGAAAGCAGCGGGTTAGTTATTTGCTGGGGCGGACATAGTATCAGTCGTGAAGAGTATGACTACAGCAAGCGTGTTGGCTATCAATTAGGGTTGCGCGGTATGGATGTGGGTACTGGTTGCGGACCGGGCGCAATGAAGGGACCAATGAAAGGCGCAACCATTGGTCATGCCAAACAACACAATAAAACTGGGCGTTACGTAGGTATTACTGAACCCGGAATCATTGCTGCCGAGTCCCCGAACCCGATAGTGAACGAACTTGTAATCCTACCAGATATTGAAAAACGCTTAGAAGCATTCGTTCGTTGCTGTCATGGTATTATTGTATTCCCGGGCGGAGCAGGAACTGCAGAAGAGATACAATACTTGTTAGGAATTTTGCTACACCCAAAAAATAAAGACATCCCCTTCCCTGTTATTTTCTCTGGCCCAGAATCTGCCCGCGAATACTTCACTCAGATTGATGCCTTTATTGGTACAACACTGGGTAAAGAAGCACAGGAAAAATATCAGATTATTATTGATGACCCTGCTCAAGTCTCGATTGAGATGAACAAAGGCATTCAAAAAGTCACTCAATTTCGTCGCGAGAACAGCGATGCTTTTTACTTTAATTGGATGTTAAATATCGATAAAGAGTTTCAAACGCCGTTTATTCCGACTCATGAAAATATGGGTAAGCTAAATTTAAATGAGCATCAGGAGCCCCATATTCTTGCGGCGAACTTGCGTCGCGCTTTTAGTGGCATTGTGGCAGGTAATGTAAAAGAAGAGGGTATTCTTGAGGTGCGAGCAAAAGGACCGTTTAAACTTCATGGTGATGCCAGCATTATCGAACCCATGGGCAAGCTACTGGAAAGCATGGTAAAACAACAACGCATGAAATTACCTGGTAGCCATTACGTGCCGTGTTATGAGATCGTTAGTTGAATTGTGAGTTGTGAGTTGTGAGTTGTGAGTTGTGAGTTGTGAATGAATGGCACCTGAGCGTTTAAGTCAAGAAAAATCATCACTTTTAGCTAACTGAGAATCAATCGCTCATAACTCATAACTCATAACTCATAACTCAACATTCACAACTAACTCTTAGATTTCTTTGAGCCGAAGCTCTTTAGGTAAACTAAAAGTAATATTCTCTTCACGCCCTTTTAATTCAACCGGCGCGGCCCCACCCAACTCCTGTACACGGGATACAACCTGCTGCACTAAAATCTCTGGAGCAGACGCACCTGCAGTAATGCCTACTTTGGTTTCATCATTGAACCAAGCAGCATCAATTTGCTCTGCGTTATCAATAAGGTAGGCCTGAGCGTTCATGCGCTCACCGAGTTCACGTAAGCGGTTTGAATTAGAACTGTTTGGGCTCCCTACGACCAAGATCAAATCACACTGACTGGCTAAATCTTTCACTGCATCCTGACGATTTTGCGTGGCATAGCAAATATCGTCGGTTTTAGGGCCATGGATGTTAGGAAATTTTTTGCGCAATGCCTTAATAACAATGGCGGTATCATCCATGGACAAAGTGGTTTGACTGACGTACGCAAGCGCATTAGGGTTATTAGGCTCTAATGCCTGAACGTCTGCTTCATCTTCAACCAAATATATTTCACCACCCGCCGAGTGATCATATTGGCCCATGGTCCCTTCTACTTCAGGATGGCCTTTGTGACCGATCAGAATGACTTCGCTACCTTTTTTCGCATAGCGAGTTACTTCCATGTGAACCTTTGTGACCAAAGGACAAGTTGCATCAAATACTTTCAGCCCACGATCAGCCGCTTCTTTCTGTACTGCCTTAGATACACCATGGGCAGAAAAGATAACAATACTGTCATCGGGCACTTCATGAAGTTCATCAACAAAAACCGCACCTCGATCACGCAAGTTATCAACGACAAACTTGTTATGCACAACCTCATGGCGTACGTAAATAGGAGGCTCAAAGATATCTAATGCACGATTCACGATATCGATTGCGCGGTCAACGCCAGCGCAAAAACCACGAGGATTGGCGAGGGTAATTTCCACCACTAACTCCTAATCGGCGTCTTTTACGTCGATGATTTCTACTTCAAATTTCAATGTACGACCAGCCAAAGGATGGTTGAAGTCAACGATGACAAGATTATCGTGCACTTCTTTAATCATTCCTGGTAATTCTGCTTGGTTGGCGTCAGCAAATGAGATCATCATGCCTGGCTCCAATTTCATGTCTGCAGGGAAATCACTGCGTTTCATGTGCTGTACATTGTTAGGGTTTGGCTGAGCAAACGCTTTCTCTGGCGGCACAGTAAACAATTCTTTATCACCGGCGCTTAAGCCGATCAACAAGGCTTCAAAGCTCTCAGGTAGATTTCCATCGCCCACGACCAAGGTCGCTGGGTCTTTATCAAAGGTAGAGTCAACAACTTGGTCATCTTCAAGTTTTAAGGAAAAGTGAAGCGTAACCTGCTTACCTTCTGTAATTTGCATATTCTGTCTCACTTACGTTTGTCTTGCTGAAAAAACAAGCTATCAATAATCAACATAATGGCACCAATAGTGATGGCGCTATCTGCGATATTGAAGGCTGGGAAGTAATGTTTATCCCAGTGTACGTGTATAAAGTCGATTACATGTCCATAGACAAGTCGGTCGTATAAGTTGCCGATGGCCCCACCAATCACTAAACATAGTGCGGCGCTGAGCCATTTCTCTTCTGGTTTTAATTTCATCAGCCAAATACATAAAACCGTACTCACACCGATAGCAATAATTGTGAAAAACCAACGCTGCCAACCACTGGCATCCGCTAGAAAACTGAACGCAGCCCCTTTGTTATACAGTAGCGTCAAATCGAACACCGGCAATACATAAACCGGTTGCGCGTAATCTAAAAAATGCAGCGCAGCTTGCTTACTTGCGAAGTCCAAAATCAGAGTCAGTGCAGCTAACCACAACCAAGTTAGCCGACTTACATCCAAGCCTGTGAATTGTTCACGAATCCAGTTTTTCATTAAGCGTAAGCCCTTTGCTCACCTTCACCTGCCACATTTTCAACACAGCGACCACACAAGCCT
The DNA here is from genome assembly GCF_012295615.1 of Bermanella marisrubri. Lineage (NCBI taxonomy): Bacteria > Pseudomonadati > Pseudomonadota > Gammaproteobacteria > Oceanospirillales > Oceanospirillaceae > Bermanella > Bermanella marisrubri. The sequence continues at coordinate 773,999 of NZ_CP051183.1, read as the reverse complement.
GGGTGTTCTGGGTTAGCACCTACATCTGGACGGTGATGCCAGCAGCGCTCACATTTTTCATCTTCTGAAGACACTACTTCAACACGAAGGCCTGTCACTTCTGTTTCTTGTCCTGCATTGGCATCAAAGTCTTTCACCTCAGCAGTTGAGGTAATCAAAACAAAGCGTAACTCGTCGCCTAAACGTTTTAAGTCCTCGGCCAATTCACCTTGAACATAAAGGTTCACTTTGGCGCTCAAGCTTGCCCCTACTTTTTTCTCGTTACGGGCTTGCTCTAACAACTTATTTACTTCGGTTTTCACTTCCATGATGCGACGCCAATAAGCATCGTCAAACTCTGTATTCGGTGCAGTGAATAGATCTTGATACCACTCGGTAAGTAGTACGCTCTTTTCACGCTCGCCGTTCACTGGCGCAGGCAACAATTCCCATGCTTCTTCTGCGGTGAAACTCAAGATTGGTGCCATCCAACGTGTCATCGCTTCTAACACATGATAAAGCGCTGTTTGTGCAGAACGTCGAGCCACTGAGTCAGCTTTCGTCGTGTATTGACGGTCTTTTATGACATCTAAGTAAAATGCACCTAACTCATTCACGCAGAAGTGATGAAGCTTCTGATAAATATTGATGAGCTGGTATTCGTTGTAATGGTGGATAATTTCTTCTTGCAATTGTTCCGCCTGATCCACAATCCACGCATCCAATGGCAACATTTTCTCAGGTGCCAATAGATCCGTTTTTGGATCAAAACCGCTGATGTTTGCTAACAAGAAACGCGTGGTATTACGAATACGACGATATGAATCTGCTGTACGCTTCAGGATCTCGTCACTCACGGTCATCTCACCGCTGTAATCCGTTGCTGCCACCCAAAGGCGAAGGATATCCGCACCCAATTTATTCACAACATCCTGCGGTGATACCACATTACCCAAAGATTTTGACATTTTCTTGCCTTCACCATCTACGGTAAAGCCATGGGTTAATACAGTTTTATACGGTGCTTTACCACGGGCGCCCACACTGGTCAGCATGGAGCTTTGGAACCAACCACGATGTTGATCCGAGCCTTCTAAATATAAATCTGCTGGCACTTGCAGCTCAGGATGTTCTTCCAATACCGCAGCATGAGTAACACCTGAATCGAACCATACGTCCAATGTATCGACGACTTTATCGTATTGGTCCGCTTCATCACCGAGTAATTCTTTGGCATCCAAATCAAACCAAGCGTCAATACCTTCTTGCTCAACTTTTTGTGCAACTTGTTCAATTAGGTTTTCACTATCAGGATGAACTTCGCCCGTCACCTTGTTTACAAATAATGCGATCGGTACACCCCAAGTACGTTGACGTGAAATACACCAATCTGGACGAGTACCCATCATGGCTTCAATACGAGCTTTACCCCAAGAAGGGCGCCAGTCGACTGTGTTTTCTACTTCGTGCATGGCCTGTTCGAGCAAACCATTTTGATCCATGCTGATAAACCATTGTGGAGTAGCACGGAAAATAATCGGAGTTTTATGACGCCAGCAATGAGGATAACTATGCGTAAAGTTTTGCTTCTTAAGTAACGCACCATGCTCATTTAAAATACCAAGCACACGGAAATTACCTTTATCCGAAACGCTTAAACCACTTAGTTCAAGCGCCTTTAATTCTGCTGAATCAATGAAGTTACCTTCGCTATCCACCAGCATAGAATCAGATTGAATGCCAAAAACATTGCAAACAACATAGTCGTCCGCACCGTGCATAGGTGCTGTGTGAACAGAACCGGTGCCGCTATCGGCGGTAACGTGTTCACCCGTGATAATGGGTACAAACTTGTCTTGGCCCTCAACCGTCATAAACGGATGCTTAACAGTAAACGGCGCACTCTCAGTTTGGCCTGCAACCCAACCAAAATCCGCGCCTTTGGCAAAACCAACTACCGCATAACCGTTCGCGTCGATTCCGTAGCGACCCATAGCATCTTTGACTAGATCACTGGCAAGAATCACAAGTTCATCCCTTTCTTTGAGATGCACAAGCGAATACTCTAATTCGGGATGAACGGATACCGCTTCGTTAGCCGGCAATGTCCATGGCGTTGTTGTCCAGATAACAATGCTTGCCGTCTTGCTGTCTATCTCAGACGCTTCACTTTCTAGTTTGAATTGTTTTAATAGCGATGATGTATCTTTAAAGCTAAACGTGACATCAATGGATACAGATTTTTTGTCTTGATACTCTACTTCTGCTTCGGCCAACGCAGAACCACAATCCATGCACCAATTAACCGGCTTGAAGCCATTCTTCATATGTCCGTTTTTTTGGATACGGCCCAATGTGCGAATGATGTCTGCCTCGAACTTGTAGTCCATGGTGAGATACGGTTTTTCCCAGTCACCTAGCACCAATAAGCGCTTAAAGTCGTTGCGCTGACCATCTACTTGAGTCATAGCATATTCACGACACTTTTGGCGGAACGTTTTCGCGTCAACGTCTTTACCCGCCTTACCGATTTGTTTTTCAACATTCAATTCGATAGGTAAACCATGACAATCCCAGCCAGGTACATAGGGTGCATCCTTCCCATTTAAGGTTTGCGCCTTGATGATGATGTCTTTCAATACTTTATTGACGCTATGACCGATGTGAATATCACCGTTAGCATATGGAGGGCCATCATGCAGAATGAATTTATCACGACCAGAACGGGCTTCACGAATGGCCTTATAAATATCCATTTCTTGCCATTTCTTTAAGGTCTCTGGCTCACGCTTAGCCAGATTGCCGCGCATTGGAAAATCGGTTTCCGGTAAATTCAGTGTATGTTTGTAGTCGGTCATGTTGGCTCTTACTGTTTGTTAAAATAGGCCTTGGCCAATTGTCTATCTTGTTCGATGGCCGCTTTTAAAGCATCAATGCCGTCAAAGCGTTTCTCATCACGAATTTTTTCACAAAAAATCACGTCTATCCTTTGACCATAAAGGTCGCCGGAAAAATCAAAAAGGTGTGCTTCTAAATTGGCTTTCACTCCGCCAACGGTTGGGCGTGTACCGATATTAGCTACACCCTTGAACTCACCTTGCTTGCAGATCACTTTCACTGCAAATACACCCCGTAACGGTGCTTTCTCTCGTTTGAGAATCACATTAGCCGTGGGCGTTCCTATAGTCCGTCCAAGCTTTTGCCCATGAGCTATACGCCCACTGATACTATAAGGACGCCCCAATAACTCGGCAGCGTCCAGCAAACGACCCTCTTCTAAAGCTTGGCGGACACGGGTACTGCTAACGCGATTACCCGATTGAGCAATGGTTTGAGTATCCTCAACGCTGAACCCATAACGTTCACCGGCCTCCTGCAAAAATGCGAAATCACCGGAACGGTCGCAACCAAAGCGGAAATCATCGCCTACGATTAATGCCTTCACATTGAGCGCATCAATCAGTACCTGTTGTACGAAGGCTTCCGCGGTGAGTTGTCGAAAACGTGGGTTGAACGCCATGCAGGCCAAGACATCGATATTTTGCCGCTGAAATAATTGTATCTTTTCTGCAAGATTGCAAAGCCGAGCCGGCGCACCATCGGGATCGAAAAATTCTTTCGGCTGCGGCTCGAATATCATGACCGCTGTCTGCAGGCTCAACTCTTCGCCTTTGGCTTTTACTTTATCCAGTAATGCTTGGTGGCCCAAGTGAACACCATCGAAATTACCAATGGTCAGCACACAGCCTTCTGAACCGGGTCTCGTATTGTGTAGTCCGCGATAAAACAGCATAACGTCTTCAGGATAAAAGGCCGCATTATAAGGGACTTTATCCACAGATGACAGAGGCCGAGCGCTAGCTCACGACATCCGTAAATGGCGTAAGCGCACACCACTGATAAGCAATGAGCCACCATAGACAGCTATTCCAGCCCCTACTAGCAACCCAGTCCACGCAATGCGCTGCCACTCTGTGAATTCCAGCCATTGTGCGGTATCTGGGTTTATCATCAGCAAGACCACCAACATGAGCGCATTGCCCAAGATTAGGCGAGCGATCCACAGCCACCAGCCCGGTTGCACCACATAATGACCGTCTTTGCGCAAGAACCAGAACAGCAGGCCCGCATTGAGGTAGGCCGACAACGTAGTTGCCATCGCCAAGCCAACATGGGCGAATGGAAAGATTAAAATGAGGTTAAGCACCATATTCACAATCATGGCGGCCATGGCGATTTTCACAGGCGTTTTAGTATTTTGACGGGCATAAAAACCAGGTGCCAAGACTTTGATCAACATAAATGCCAGCAAGCCAGCACCATAAGCCTGTAAGCTGAGCGCCATCTTTTCTACATCGAATGCGGTAATTTCACCTCGATAAAAGATCGTTGCCATTAATGGAACGGACAAGACCATTAAAGCCAAAGCAGCAGGGACACCGATCAACAACACCATTCTCACAGCCCAATCTAAGGTAGCCACAAAATGCTGTTTATCTTCGCTGGCATGACGCTGAGATAAGTTTGGCAAAATCACCACACCGATCGCAATGGCAAACACGCCGAGAGGCAATTGAGACAATCGATCTGAATAATATAGCCAACTCACGCTCCCCGGCTGTAAGAACGAAGCCAATAAAACATCTAGCAACAAATTTATCTGACTTACTGAAACCCCAAATAGCGCTGGTATCATGAGCTTCATAATGCGTTTGACACCGCTATCGGCAAAACCAGGTTTGGGCAACGCTAATAAACCTAACTTCATTACAAAGGGCAATTGAAAGGCTAGCTGAGTCACACCCGCGAGCAATACTCCCCATGCCAGCGCCATCAGTGGCTCATCAAACCACGGGGTGAAGTAATAGGTCGCCAATATCAAACAGATATTCAATAAAACGGGAGTAACGGCAGGAATAGCAAACTGCCCATACGTATTCAGCACACTGCCGTAAAACGCTGTCAGGCTAATCAGCAGCAAATAGGGAAAGGTGATTCTCAATAAATCGCTAGTGAGAGCGAACTTTTCCGCATCATTGGCAAAACCTGGTGCAAAAATCCATGTCAGTAATGGCGCTCCGGCCACAGCAACAACCGTCAAAGGCCCTAATATGGCAAGCAAAGTCCCCGAAACAGCAGAAACCAGAGACTTCACATCCTGATCTTTTACCTTGTACTCGCTGAGCACGGGGACAAACGCCACGCTGAATGCGCCCTCGGCGAATAGCCGACGAAAAAAATTGGGAATTTTAAACGCCACCAAAAAGGCATCCGCTCTGGCACCAAAATACGTGGCAATAAATACGTCCCTCACTAAGCCTAAAATGCGAGATAATAACGTCATGACACTCACGATGGAGCTAGAGCGCAGTAAACCACTAGCTTTCTTCGGGGACGACGGTTGGTTTTCTGATTTTTCAGGTGATGCAGGATCGGACATGAAGCTAATTACTTATGATTTTTCATTATGGGCGACATAGTAATGGGGATTCAGGCCTTAGGGAACCAATCAGCGCGCATAAATGCTATTTAACTGGGAAAAGGGTTTGACATATTGGCACTTACTCAGGATAATCTCGCACCCTGAAATTTAAGTTAATTTGATATTCGAAGGAGCCTGATAGTGGCAAATTCAGCTGGTTCACGCAAACGCGCTCGTCAGGCGGTTGGCCGTCGCGCTCATAACGCAAGCTTACGTTCTATGGTTCGTACTTACATCAAGAAAGTACGTGCAGCCATCGACACTAAGAACTACGACGACGCACAAGCTGCTCTAACCGTAGCGATTCCTTATGTTGACAAGATGGTTACAAAAGGCATCTTGCACAAAAACAAAGCGGCACGCATCAAGAGCCGTCTAAACGCATCTGTTGTAGCTCTTAAAGGCTAATTTCAGATTTGCGATCAAAAAAGCCAGCTTATGCTGGCTTTTTTTATGCCCAATCATCACCCCTCACTCTGCCCTAACCATTCAATCTACGCTGATATCCGCCTTATCTTCATGTCGGCGAAGCAAAATCCTGGTCTGTCTGGCACCAAGATCGTCAATTTTTCCACGCAAAAATCCGTCAAAACATTCACATTTATGGCGTGATTGAGCCAATTGTTATGGAATGTAATCACTTTATATTGTTTTGTATCCAGACACCGTTTGGACAAGGCAAGCCGTCTTTATTGGTCTAATGTAAAAGTTAGACCTGCTTAATGCAGCTCACCCTAGGCAAGGATGCAGGTCGATTCTCTGATGAAATAGAGGCAGTAATCGATCATGAAAATGTTCATAACTTGCATAGCATTCTGCGTTGCCAGCATCAGTCATGCTAGTGACTTCAGCATGAATCTTGATGAACAAATCTCACGTCTGTTCTTAAAAAACACCATCGGCTTGCGCTACGGCACCCCTGCAGAAGAGCAAATTGTTCCTATTAACACAAAAGAACTCTATTACCAGCGACGCCTGACACCCTTTAAAGGTAGCCTTGCTATACCGTTAGTAGAAGTCAGCGTTAGTCAATTGAATGTGGGAGAAGAAAAAGGCTATGTATATGGCTTTGGACCCGCGATGCACATCCCTATAGAAGGCAGTCAGGGCAAGCTCAATTTTACAGCTCATGCCAAAGTGCACTATCTGACACGTGATGACTACGGAAGAAAACGCTACGGCGGCCCAGTCCATTGGACTTACGCCTTTGGCATACAAACCAAAATCACTGGCAATACATTTGCCAGTTACTTATGGCAACACATGAGTAATGGCGATGTTTATGCGTACAACCCTGCGTTAGAAACCCACACTTTGTCTTTGGGTATCCATTTCTGAGCCTGAACCAGACTTCAGCAAACCCAATCGATACAACTCAGCGACCACTCGCTGAGTTGTCTTTTCAAACTCACAATAAAAACTACCGTTAATCTGACCATGATCCAGTAGATACGCTCGAAAGCGGTCGGCAAAGACCGGATCAGGGGCCTCTGGATAGCTCCAGAATTCGCGCAAAGTTTTTTGATCAGTTAGCCCTGGCATATCAAAAAAGGCACGTCCCATGACCTTTACCGGCGCGCCATGATAAAACGCTTGAAGCGCAGTGGTACTGTTGATAGTGATAACACCTAAAGTAGATTTTAATAGGGTCGGCAAATGCTGATCATGGATATAACGAACGTGTTTCGATATACCTAGACGCTTCGCCATATCTCGAATCAAACGACGGTAATTTACATATCCGCGATCCATCGGATGATGCTTGATAATCAAGTCTGCGTCAGGCTTGGCTTTAGCGTAGCTTTCCATTACCTCAACGATAAAGCCTTCCATTGAATCGTAATGACTGTGATAGCGTATTTGAGCGTCATTATGAACCTGAAGCGGAACAAGAAAACATGGGCGTTCATGGGTTAATTGCTGTGCTGATTTTTCGAACGCCTTATACATTAGTTTACGTACACCTGCCCGCACCCAACAAAAACCCTCATAAATAGGGCTAGTGCCACGGTGGTGTTTATAGCCAGCATATTTAAAATGTAAAAACCGACACGCCAAATAATATAAAATGGCGAACTCCAAACGCTTTAGGAAATTGGCAGGCACCACCTCTTCATCTTTAACTGTATGCACTGGCCGATATGCATCAACAGCACTATGACTAATAGGACTATGGGCGTTTACCCCACCTTTTTCTAGAGTAATGTAATTTGGTCTCAAATAGCCTTCTTCAAACGCCACATAAGCAAGGTTATTTTTAAGACAAATATGCTTTGCATCAATATGATATAAACGGCAGTCACCGTAAGCGATCACCAAACGAATACCATAGCGAGTTACAACTTCAGTCAAAAATTGAGGCCATTGTTCGGGGGATTGATTAAAATCGATGCAAGTAACCTTCCCCTTACATCTTTGATAGAATCGATCACCACCATTGAAACTGATGCGGTAAACACGATCGCCTTGCGCCGCAATTTCATGACTTAAATGACTAAAAAAGGGCCCTAGCGGACCTTGAAGCATTAATACTGCCACTAACTACCTGCTTCCATTTAAGGATTCTAATAAATACTTCGACTTACGAATTTGCCGCTTCCACCAACCGCTACTCAATGCTTGTCTGCTTCGTGCTTTTTGAGCATAGAGATCATTAATCACATTCTCTACAGTGGTGATAGTTCTGCTATTCCAATCCACATATCGCGGATACAAAACCAGTGCAATATAGACAAGTTCAAAAATCGTTCTGTGACGATTCCGACGCGGAAACTGGCAATAATCAGATGTTAATCCCCATCCGGCATAAAATGGCAAACCATAAGTCGTGACTTTTAGACCACTAATCAATGCCTCAAATCCAGCCAAAGAACAAATCGTACAAACACGATCAACTTGGGTAAACAAGGCTTGTATTGAGTAATCAGCAATATAGGCATCTGCTATTTTATTGATTTGTTCAACTGGTAACCCGCCCTCTCGAACGCCACTGTATATATCGGGGTGCTCCTTATAAACGAGAAAGGCATCGGGATAATCGTTACGTACACGCTGCAATAGTTGCAAGTTTGTATTGATTTCTTCAGCACCATACTTCATCGAAGCATCGAACTGATACTGCGCAGTTACCAAAATAATCTCTTTTGATCCGGCCTGTTCTCGCCATCCCTTAATACCATCTGAGGCACCTACGTTATACTTTGATACTTTAAGTGAACGCAACACTTCTATAATTTTTGTACCACGTACTTGCTCATAGTCGGTCAAATCATAGTTATTAAGTAATTCTTCCAATCTGCTTTGCTGTTTTCCATTGAAATAAATACCAAGATCATCAATGACAAGAGAGCTGGGTCTACGTAAATCTGCCCCCAATCCTACTGAACGAATAAAACCATCTTCAATGCGCCATGTGTTATTGAGCATGATATTGGAATGCTGCATCCCCCATGACACCGCTACATCATTTGAGTAATCGACTTTCCCGTTATCAGAGAAAATAACCGACTTAGCAGAATAAGAAACGAAGTCTTTCAAAAAACTTTTTTTCCACAAGCTCACTGGCTGAAACCAAGCATTAGCGGCTCGTAATTGCTGGACTTGTTTATGGGCTTGTATTAAGTCGAGAATATCTTCAAGTTCGCACTTTTCATTAGTATGGGGATTAATATATGTGGGGTACTCCACTAATGCTGCGTGAAACAGAGTATAGCGATCGACTCGTTTACGAACTGCCGGAATCGGCAAAGTCGCCATATCCATCGTTAGCCCTCGACCCGAATAGAAAGGCCAGCCAAATACAAAAACAGGAACATCATATAGCAAGGCTTCAAACCCTAGCTGAGAGCTCACCGTATAAACGCTATTCGCACCTAACAATAATTTATCTATCCGGATATCATCCGACAAAAAGTAAATATCCACATCATTGCTAACTTGATTGACCCACTCGGGCCGAATACATCCTTTTTTATTACCTAAAAGAACATCAGGATGCACCTTCACAAGAACACTACTTGACTCCGACTTTGCTCGCTCTACTGCTTGCTGAAGCATTCGATGAAAATCCTCGACGCATGCACCAGAAAACTCAATAGAGGCATCACCAAAGGTTTGGTCTACAACTAAGCAATAGTCACCGACCCTTAACACTTTTTTTAGGCTCTCATCTGCGACATCATCAATCTGCAACCGAGTATGGTTGTATTTACTGATACCCAGCTTTTTAATTTGCTCGACAGCGCGGGCAATACGAGGGACGTCCACTTTATGGGAAGACTGCAACAATGCATCCAAGCCTGAAGGCTGATTGGCATCATAATATATTCCCTGCTCATCTAAGATATAAGACGCTCTAACGTCTGAACGGGAATCAGCTGGATGATCCAACCAGGAAATAAAGCCATCCTCAATGGCTACATAAGCACAACCAGCCTCTTTAGCCCAGCTTCTGGCCTGCAATGCTGTATGCTTGTAGCCCCAACCAACTACCCTATCTGTAGACTTCAATTGATGTTTTGAACGAAGAACACGGACTGAGTCCGTGTTTAAAAGAGTTTTAACTTGCGGATTATTAGCAAGCGTCCTTGTGCTAGCGTAGGTTTTCATACCACCTAAACAACTTCCTTATTACGTAATGATGACTGGCTCAAAGGATTTAACCAAATCATCAACGGCTTTCATCTGTTCAAGATACGGCTCTAACTTATCTAATGGCAGTGCACACGGTCCGTCACACTTAGCTTCGTCCGGATTTGGATGTGCTTCCAGGAATAAACCAGCGATGCCTAATGCCATGCCAGAACGGGCAAGTTCAAACGCTTGAGCGCGACGACCATCCGCTGAATCAGAACGACCACCTGGACGCTGTAGCGCATGGGTGGCATCAAAAATGACGGGCGCCATGGTTTTCATTTCATCCATACCCAACATATCCACAACAAGGTTGTTATAACCAAAGCTAGACCCACGCTCACATAGCATGACGCGCTGATTACCAGCTTCTTCAAACTTTTTGATAATATGTCGCATCTCGTGAGGGGCAAGAAATTGGGGTTTCTTAACGTTGATGGCAGCTCCAGTTTTTGCCATAGCCACGACCAAGTCTGTTTGGCGCGCCAAAAAAGCAGGCAATTGGATCACATCCACTACCTCAGCGACCGGTGCCGCCTGATATGGCTCGTGAACATCTGTAATAATAGGTACACCAAAGGTATCTTTAATCTCTTGGAAGATCTTAAGGCCTTCATCCATGCCTGGGCCGCGATACGAATTGATAGACGAACGGTTCGCTTTATCGAAAGATGCCTTAAATACGTATGGAATACCAAGCTTTTCAGTGACCTTGACATATTCCTCACAAATAGACATGGCCAGATCACGGCTTTCCAAAACGTTCATGCCGCCAAAGAGCGTAAATGGAATGTTATTAGCGACATCTAAGCTCGCAACAGAAACCTTTTCAATCATCATCCTGCCTCATAATTTAGTGCCGCAAATATACCTGAAATTGGGAAAAACCACCATGAAGTGGATCAACCATTTTGTTATAGTGTGAACACTCTACTATAGGCAATCGAACATGGATTTAAGCGTCATATATCCGGTCCACATTAGCTTTCAAACACGATACATATTAAAGCGCTTGCAAGCATGCCTTACCAATACCAATGAAGGTTTGCCGGACGCCGAACATGTCATTATCTTATCAGGGAGAAATCGTTACGTTCGGAAAGCCCAAAAACTAGCCGAACAACTACCTTTTGCAATAAACATCATCATAGATAATGATCCAACACGTCCATATTCCCCGGGAATAGCCAGAAATAGAGCCGTACAGCACACCACAAAGAATAACCTTATATTTTGGGATATCGACTTACTGGGCAGCCCCCAACTGTTCCGTGCGATACCGAACCACCTTCAAGAAATCGAGAAAAACCCAAAGGCTTTTCACATGTACCCATGCATGTATCTTTGCAAAGAATACAGCAAACACTTCAAGGAAGACTTCGAGCGGCTTTGGGAGGATGCCACCAACCTAAGAGTGAATACCTTAGAACATTTTGCCATGGCTACCTCAACAATACTTTGCAACAAACAACACTTTCTCGACATAGGTGCATTTGATGAAGAGTTTATTGGGCACATGGGGGAAGACTTGGAGTTACTCAACCGCCTAAGTATTGCTTACGGAAAATACCCATTTGAGAAGGATCATACAGAGGACTGGCCATCTAAGGTACCTGCAGAGTTAAAGGGGTTTAGAAAACATTTTGCACTATGTGGATTAGATCATTTAAAAGAACAATTATTTACCTGTCATCTGAGTCACAGCACACGATTAGGCAGTCTTTATAAAAATTCCAATACCGAAAATAGAAACCTATTAATTGATAAAATTAAACAGAAAACAGAAGCTTCTTTTTTAGGATCAACCCCCTCATACTGGCCAAAATTTTTAACTGAAACACCAAATATAAAAAAAGGCTACCTTGAGGTAGCCTTTAGAAAGTGTAGGAAACTATTAAAAAAACCTAACCAGTTTTTTAAAGATATACATTAAGCTAGTTCGACTTCAGCAAGATCTTCAACCTCGTCTACTCGAATACCGTCATCACCTACCAAAGCAGGAAAGCCCGTCGATAACACCCGCCCATTACTGGGGTATTTTGAAAACAAATCCAACACATGTGACATAGGGTAATTTACCGAATGGCCAGAGGTAGGCAACAACTCATAATGTACATTAATACCCAACTCTAAACAGCGTGATACAAAATCAAAGCTATTTAACCTTACAAAATCTTTAAAGCCAAAACGCTGATCAACAATATGAAAGCGGGTTTTCATACCTTTAAATAAATAATCAACCCCGTGCTCATCCACCCCAGCCTCACCAAACACACTAAAATAACGAGCGATAGGGCTGTCAGCCAAAGGCTTAAGAGTATTGGAACTTAACACTGGCACATTCATATACACCGCTTGTGCATTCAATTTATTCGCCAAATACACACAAGCAATCCCTGACGAGCTAGAACCTGAGATATAAACCTCACCATTAAATAATCCTTTATTTTTATGGCTCTCAACTAATTCAACAATGGCATCTAATAAAGGCAGCTCTGGATAACCCGCTGCCCAAAATGAGCCTTCATTTTTATAACCGTAGCAGTCTATAGGGTGCAGCACATTCCACTCTTTATAGCGGGCTTTGGGCACAACCGTATTTGATCGCATGGCATGCAGGGTAAGAATAAGGGGAAAACTAGAAGCACTCTCTTCGGTAGCAGAAGCGGTTTGAAAATAATAAGGCAGGGTGAACCCCTGCTTCATTTTTATGGCAACATCTGGGTGCTCGAGCACACCAGAAAACTTGTCTAAGTTATGCATAATTAAATCCCTATAATTAAGCAATAATTGTGACGAACATCACATTTTTAATCAAGCACTTAATTTAAATCAACGCACTAAAAATAAAAGACTATTTATAAAAGGTTTAAGCTCAGTCTAATCATTTTAAGGAAACTTAAGTGAATCATTAATGATAAAGAAAATTAAAAGCAAACAACCTATCTTAACTAGATATAGCCTTCTCGAGCTTAATTGCTAATTCTGCATAATAACTTTCACCAAAATGGAAATAATCAACCCCCCATTTATGAGCAAAGTCAGACCAACGATAATTATAATCAACTTCAACTACTGTTAAATTATCATAGTTTGCTTCTACATAAGAGTAGAGTCGATTTAAGAAGTCATTATTTTTCTGCACTATCTTTTGCTTCGCAGCATCAAATAATTTAACTTCATTTTTATCATGGTCCATATATTTATCTGCCCAATATGCCTTGTGCAAAACAATTTTTTTACCTTTAATTATTTTTTTCAATTGATTAAAGCCTTCCTTCCAAAGCTCAAATGATACAGGATCATCTCTAGAGATCTCTTTAACACGACCTTCATCTAACTTGCTAAAATATTTTGCACCAGACAAATAGTTTGATTTTGTAACAACCGAATCACTAATTTTCAAAAGTGGAAATCTTTCATCAATAAAGTCCAAAATCAAACAATCAACATCTAAGCTAGAAATTTTCCCTTTAGATTGTTTAAGCACATCATATGCAAGCATTCTATTTTCAAATATACCTTTTCCTTCAACAATCAATTCATCTTCTTGCACAGAAATTGCATTAGAAAAAATACTTGCTAGCGAACTTCTTGCTATATAGTAACTTAGATCAATGCTCATTAAAGGAAAAGCATCTCTAGTTACACAACTACCCAATAAACCAACACAATACATAAATACCTCAATATTAATTATGTCGACAGCGGAATCCGTCTAATACATATGACTTCCAGCGTTCATAAAACTTAAAATAGAATTCATCATTAGTAATGCGATAAACTGCCATCAACAAATTCAAATGTGTATCGTGATAACCCCATCTTGCGATGTTCGGAAACTCACCACAAGTATAATGAGTTAAATCATAAGCTGAGCGATCTCCTAAATCATATAAAGGAAGCATTCTTTTTAACGTAACTAGACCAGACTCAAATAATTGTTTTGCCTTTAAGCTAGAACCAATAACGGAATAATCATAAAGCCCCAGCAAAGAAAAAATAAATCCATTTAAGACATAACTAGCTGGTTCTGTTGGGTACTCTTCATAAAATGAATACTTAGTATCCCACAGTCTAAGTATTCCACCATCCTCTACATTAACACTATAAATTGAAAGCGCCTTCTCACATGCGTCAAGATAAGCTTTGTCCTTAGATTCATTATACATCCTAATTAGAAATGAAATTGCAAGACCCTGACCTAAACCTGATGCCCAACCGCTTTCCATGACTTCAGTACGCCCTTTGTAAAAAAGATGATCAAACTTAGAATCCCAGACACCATCCTCTCTTTGTTCATCAACAAACCAATTTGCGATATGAACGGCTTTCTCCCAATACTCTTTTGGTTTATCTGGAATATTATTCAAGGGAAGTGTTATATCTACAGCCCCCCTTAATTTTATACTTTTTATCTCAATAGATTCAGCTAAACATAAATAGTCATCTAAAGAGAGATACTGAACTTCATTAACAATTTTACTTTCACCATTATAAACACAATAACTTTTCTTGGTATCGATTTCATCTTCTTCAAAATACATCCGAAAGTCACCTTGCGGCATTACTTCCAAGTTTTTAATTGAAGCCCGGCCTTCTAAGATCAATGAATACCCAGTATCTAACGTACCTTTAACACAAATTTGAACCTTACCGTTATTTGAAGAAACATTAATATCAGAATCAGGCCCCATATACTTTTTTAACTCTATATCATCTGAATTTATATATTTCCCAAAAAGTTCTAAACCATAGTGAGCAATTGTTATTGGATAATAATACTCTCCCCATCGAAAAGTATTTTTAGGAATACCACAATCATCGAGTTTAACGATCTCCCAGCTTTCAACAGAAAGCTTGCTAAAATTTAAATAATCTCCATCAACAAAGTAATCATTAACATTTAAATTTGTTTTGCTATATGTCAAATCAGTTCCATTAAGAATTAAACCAAATTTTTCCTTGATTGCTTTAAGTTCAATATAAATATCACCATCACACTCTATACAATCAATTTTTTTATTAAATAATTTCATTTACAATTAATTACCAATATTGGGGTCAATTAGCCTCATTTCTAAAGCCAGTATTGGCTTAAGAGATCTAGCATTTCTGATCATAGATGACGCAGCTAATGATCTTTTCAAAAACTCGGTATCACTACTATTAACCTGCCGAATTAACTTAGCAATACCCAAATAATCTTCACCTTCAGCGAGCATTCCACTTGACTCATTTACAAACTCAGGAATTGCAGCTACAGCGTTAGTTATTGGAACCAAACCTGATGCCATTGCCTCGTCACGAGAAACTCCCTGAGTATCCATTCGCGATGGACATAAAAATATTCCATACTCCTTATGCAACTCTGAGATTTCAATCTGATTCAGAAAACGTCTTTCAATTATTACATTGTTAAATTTACGCAATGGCTCCAAAGTTTCATCAAACAATGGGCCATCCCCAATAAATCGAAACTCCAGCTCATCAAAAATTGACTCTTTACTAAGCTCTAACACAGCTTTGACAGCAAGATCATTGGCGTAAACCTTTGAGGCATAGGGTCTAATCGAAAGTATTTTTTTCCGTTGCTCTACAGGTTTTTCTTTATAGGAAAATAGATCAGTATCAATAGGGTTTGGAATAATAGAGTATTGACTTTTGTCTAAATCAACACCAAGGTCTTCCATCGCTGTAGATGCTAGGTAATTAGACACAAATACCATATGAAGGTTTTTATACTTTTGATTCAATACTGAACGCCAAAAATCTTGCTTCTTATCACTTATAGATTTAGCTTTTTGTAGTTGCTCTTCAGTTTCATATAAAAAAGCCCTGCGCTCATATGATTGAATATCAGCCCCATGTACCCAAACCGTTATTCTTGTATTGTGGACATGCTCCTTGAGCACATTCCATATGTTTTCATCTAGGAAGTGGACCAATATATGCTTGTAAGAGTTTATTGATAAGCTATGGGCTAGATAATCTGCACCACCCGTGGTGACATCAATGCCTTGAAACTCATGAAATGAAACCTCATGCTCCGGCTTAAAACGCCATACATCCACCGCGCATCCATGATCTCTATAGGCTTTTGCACGACTATGCACAAATCCATTTTTATATAAGTCTTCGTAACTTGGGTAATTGTTAGTTATCAGAAGTACATCTGAGTTTTGAATAACATCTACGGGAGTAGAAGGTTTATGCTCAAGATATAACTTTTTAATAGTAGCTTCACCACCAGCATAAATCCGCAATCCGAATTTTATATTTTTAGTCCCTACAGGAACATCTATAAGGTTATTTTTATTAGAGGCTTTCACGACGTGGGATAATCGCTGTCCATTTTCATCCAGAAAAAAGAGAACGAACTGAATATTTAAGCCCACCTCAGTTTCTAAGAAAAGATTTAGCTTTCCGTTATTAGCACCAAGGTCTTCTGGTTGAACTATTTTATTAGCATACCAGTATTCGTGCTTACCATCAGACAGTCCAGAAGTGAATTTAACCCCATTTGACATATTGCTAGCTTCTACATTTGTTTGAGCAGGCTTTGGAATCATTAGCATTAGTTCTTTAGCTTCAATTACTTGAAGTGAACTTACTTCAGATTTCACTAACTTTGTTCTTTCAGCTATTTTACTTAACTCTTTAAAACTAGAACCAAGATCAATATCCTTCTCTAATAATGTAATGCCTTTAGAAGCTGCATTTGACTCTCCGTTCATACAATAGCTAAATTCATCTATTGAAAAACCTTCACAGAGATAATGGCGCGTATAAAGAGTTTGCACTACTTCACTTAAAGAAACTGATGTGAACAAACTAGCTTTTGCAATACTACACCTAGCGGGAAGATCTTTAGATAATTTATAAGATTCCCCCTCTGATTTAAGGCTGATTTCACCATCTTGATTTTTGTAATATGATGCCTTACCAATTACTTCTTCGTTAGTATAACGAGTTGCTAAAATCAGATCAGTTAAATAATATTCATCGTAAAAGTCATTCAAAGCAAAGGTTGCAACCCAATCAGTTTCTGGAATTTCTGCTCTTGCTTGTGATTTACTTGAAACAGGTAGAAACTGCACATTAGTATCAGTAGATTTAAATTCTTCTTCCAGTCCAGCTGGAATTAATACTTGAAGCTTTTTATTACTATAATCTTGCCTATCGTATTGTTCATACAAGGATTCAAACTCCTCCATCGTTTTCACATAAGAAAACACATGAACAACCGGCAATAGGTTTTCTAGCTTAGTATTGGAAAGCTTAGAATAAATGTATGCCAACCTATCTTGATAGGTATGCTCCGAGAGTACTTTTCTGAGAGCTAACAACTTAAACTTCTTCAAATCTAAGCCTGATTGAACCAATCTATTTAAATCTGATACTATTTTCTCACCTGAGTCAGATGTAAATACCAGATCACCAAAAAGATTCCTTAGACCTTTCGAGAAGTTACTGACCGTAATTGTATTGCTTGCAAGTAATTCAAATACACGGCGAGCAAACATCGATTGAGACTGTTTGATAGAGTTAAGATTGATTGCAAAGTTATAACCCTTATATGCCTTATCAATTTCCTCAAACGGCAGAGTACCTACGATATATGGGCTGTATTCTGACGGAAACATATATTCAGGGTTCTCTTTACCATAGTTTCGATCATAAATTTCCAATGGTTTAAAACTTGGAAAAGAAACTAAGAAGTTTCCTAAGTCCTTTGTCCTTTCCGGGTACTTTTTGTAATATGCGCCAGCGAAACAAAATGCGTCCTTTCTTTGATACTTTTCTATAGGATTGTTATTTTTTGGTTGTGCAGCAAATGGTAGAAAATAAACATTTTCATGTTGAAGAGCTGATTTATAACGTGAAACGCAGTCAATATCGGTAGTGAAAATGTGGTCAAACAATCGAGCGCTATTCAAGAATGTTTCATAGTGAACTGGATCTTCTTTATTCCAAAACAAACTCGCAACTTTATTATCTCTGCACCACTGTGCAATTTGGATGATTTCTTGGCTCATATGGCCGACTTTTGCGCCCCATAAATCCAACTTACCCCTCCAAGCTGATTCTATAAATACCACATCTGGTTTAAACGATTCGAGCTCTGCTTTCCAATTTTGAGGTGTCAGACCAAAAAGATTGCACTCAGGCAGAAATGAGTTAAAAGTAAATTCATCCATAACAGACGCAACTTTTAGTCCTTTTAGCTTGTCTACAAGACTAATATTTTGATCATCTTTTAATACAGTTGTTTTTCCTTCAACACTATTTTCAATAGCGTTTTTTTGCTCAATCACCCTCTTAATCTTTACGCGTTTTTCAGTTCGTTTTGACTTTGACTCAGACATAAGGGCATATAAATCTTTAGGAAGTGAGAAAAAGTTTTTCCAGCTTTTAAAAGCAAAAATCAAAATATAACCCAATCTAAAAGAAAGGGTATTCTTAACCTTAACTATATTAATTCTTGCTTCAGACAAGTCGGATCTTATTTTTTCAATTTCAATGTCTTTTTCTATAATTCTTTTTTTCAACGAAAATATATCGCCAGCTAAATTACTAGCCTTAACCTGATTTGATTTAGATTCTAGTTCGATTAGGGAGTTTTGACTTATTTCCTTTATCAGTCTATCTTGAAGCTTAACGGCCTCTTCTAACTCTTTTTTTAACTTATCACGCTCTAACTTAAGATCAGAATTTTGACCTGTAACGCCTCTATACTTCAGCTGAGCACTCTTTAGAGATTCTTTAGTTTTTATCAAGTCTTGTGACAACAAATTATATTGATACTCTATATCTTCATTAGTTTTGCTCGCTTCAAGTAAGTCATCAATTTTCTTTTGTAATTGCTTTCTTGTTAGACCTTGATAAGAGTCAGAATTCCTAATTCTGGAGACCATTACAACGACTTCCCTCCTGAATTTACAAAATCTAGTGTAGGAACACTAAAATACTCACCGGTAAACTCTTTATGCTTAACCAAAATGCCAACAACATTTGTTTCTTGTATGGCTTCTTCTAAAGAAACCAAATGTACATTTTCTAAACCCACTAACGATTTGGGCAACGCATCTACATTCGGCTCGACTGCCAATATATTATAGCCTTTGGCCGCTAGCTTTTCGGTGATTTGTAACGCAGGACTTTCACGTAAATCATCAATATCGGGTTTGAACGCTAACCCCAAACACGCAATGGTGGGGTTCTCAATGTCCTTTACAGCTTCTTCTATTTTTTCCACTACCCAATTTGGCTTATAGTCATTTGTTTTGCGTGCTTGATGGATTATTTTTGCATCCTCAGGGTTTTGATTGACAATAAACCATGGGTCTACTGCGATACAGTGACCACCAACACCTGCTCCAGGTTGGAGGATATTGACGCGAGGGTGGCGATTCGCTAGCTCGATTAATTCCCATACATCAATGCCTTGCTTATCACAGATAAGCGATAATTCATTTGCAAATGCGATTTGAACATCACGGCTTGCATTTTCTGTCAGCTTTGCCATCTCAGCAGTGCGGGCATTTGTCGCTATACACTCGCCTTTCACAAATGTTTTATAGAGCGCTGTAGCTCGCTCTGTACTGGCTTCGTCTAACCCGCCAATTACACGGTCGTTTTCTTCTAGTTCACGAATAACATGGCCCGGCAATACTCGCTCTGGACAATGGGCTATAAATATATCAACTTCGTTGTCTGCATTAACACCGGATACTTTTAGATCTGGACGAACTTCGGCGATCCAAGCCGCCATTTTTTCTGTCGCACCTACTGGAGAAGTAGATTCTAAAATAACCAAGTCGCCAGTTTTTAGTACTTTAGCAACGGCTTTAGAAGCAGCCTCTATGTAATCTAAATTGGGGGTGTGATCTTCGCCTTTAAAAGGGGTTGGTACTGCGATCAAAAATGCATCGGCCTCTTGTGGCTCTAAGTAGGCTTTTAGCAACCCTTTTTCCACATCCTGCTTGACCATATCCTCAAGACCAGGCTCGACGATATGGATTTTTCCCTCATTAATTGTATTAACGGCGTGCTCATTTACGTCGACACCAATCACTTCAATACCTTTGGAAGCGATGACTGCTGCGGTCGGCAAACCGATATAACCTAAACCAATTACGGATATTTTTTTGAACATGTTAAGCACCTACTACTTCTTGAGCTATTTCTTCGACATGAGTTTTTTCAACAAACAATGCATCTATTATATGTTTGCACGCATGGCCATCACCATATGGATTATGGGCGTAGGACATCTCTAAATAATCATCTTGATTGTCTAGTAGACGCGTAATCTCATTAACAATGACATCTTGATTTGTACCGACTAACTTTACAGTACCAGCTGTTACGGCTTCTGGTCGCTCGGTGGTATCACGCATAACCAATACAGGTTTACCCAATGACGGTGCTTCTTCTTGTATACCGCCGGAATCAGTCAGGATAATTGCAGCTTTTTTCATCAATGCAACAAAAGGCAGGTAGTCTAGTGGCTCAATTAAATGGACATTTTTCACACCTTTTAAAATACGATCTACTGGCTCTCGTACATTCGGGTTAAGATGAACAGGATAGACCACCTCTACATCATCCCTTTGGGCTAGCTCACGAATAGAATGGCAGATATTGTCAAAGCTTTGACCAAAGTTTTCACGACGATGACCTGTTACTAAGATCATTCGCTTAGAATTGTCTAACTTGGGTAATAATGATTCTACATGCTCATGCAGAGATTCATCTTGATCGATTTTCTTAGCCACCCACAACAAAGCGTCAATAACCGTATTACCTGTTATATGAATGTTGCTCTCGGCAATACCTTCGTTTACCAAGTTCGCTTTAGATACTTCTGTTGGGGCGAAGTGATGTTGCGCCAATGCACCTGTAAGCTTGCGGTTACCTTCTTCAGGCCACGGGCTATAAATATTTTGAGTTCGCAGCCCTGCCTCTACATGACCAACAGGTATTTTTTGGTAATAAGCGGCGAGTGTCGCAGCAAGAGTTGTAGCCGTATCCCCATGGACAAATATTGAATCCGGCTTAACTTCTGCAATCACATCCTTAAGCTTCGATAATATTGAAACTGTGACGTCAGTCAGGTCTTGGCCTTTCTTCATTATGTTAAGATCAAAGTCTGGTTTAATATCAAAGATATTAAGAACTTGATCAAGCATTTCGCGATGTTGTGCGGTCACACACACCACAGGCTCTATTCTTGGGTCTTTTTGCATGGCCAATACAAGCGGACACATCTTAATGGCTTCTGGTCTTGTGCCGAATACTAGTAGTACTTTCATATATTTAACTCCGTTTAAATATTACTTTTTAGTTTTTTCATAAATGCGCTTACAGAATATTTTTCTATTAAATATTGATAATCAACATTGGGTTTATCTTTATTTAAAGCGTCTTTTGCTTCTTGCGCATTGCTAACCTGAATTACAAACTCACTTAGAGCGCTCTTCTTTTTATAATTCGTTATATCGATGACTTTTTGGTTACAAGCAATCAACTCCAGCATTCGACGGCTAAACATAGTTCCCAATCCATCGATTGAATTCACATTTAAGTGCGCGGCCCCCGCTTGGTAGAACGGTTTTGATCTTTCATAATCAAACGACGGTTCAATTTTCAAGCCCTTATGTTTTTGCCAACCTGACTTGGCACCATCAAATCGGTCAAATATAACTACGCTTTTTTTACCTATACCTTCAATAGCCCAGTCCAAGCGTTCGGCCCTATCTGGGTATTCTTGCTCATAATACCCACCACAAAATAGTGTTTTCCCGTCAAATTGATGAGATACATCAGTCGGCTCGGGATTATGTAGTTCAGGCTGAAAGAAAAAACTCTGTTGCAGTACCTTTTTCGCGTCTGTCTCTTTTTGATAGCGAGGAACCATATTGCTATCTGTGGTCAGTACGACATCGAACTTCGACACTTGATGTTTAAATCTTTCAAAACAGACCGGGTCTTCTTTATTCCAGAAGACTGTAGGAATCCTTTTAATTCGACACAAAGTAGTTAGCCAATGCATATGATCAAGCGAACTGGTTACATCACCATAAGAGGCTACTTTTCGCTTCCATGAATTCTTATAGCCCAGCCACGCTGATTCAACCAATACAAGGTCTAAACCTTTTAGTAAAACCTGTAGTGGATACACCCTTTTTTCTAGGTTAACAACTTCAACTCCCTGTTCTAGCTCCAAACAGTATCGAGTAAATTCATCCGCAATCAAACCTATTCGCATACTAAAGCGCGACCACCACAGCTGCTGATACCGCTACTTGATATAGAATCTGTGTAATGTCTTTCGTTAACTGTAATGATTTCACATCAGGCTTTGCCAGTACGAATATCTCATCACCGGGTGCGATAACATCTTCGTCGGATAGATCAGAGTTCACGTCCACAAAAGAGCCATTTGGTTTCATTATTAAAATGTTGGCATCATCTATATCGGCAGTAGTACCTCCGGCTTTTCCGATATACTCTTCGACGTCCAGGTCTGCGTTGTAAGTAATCGCTGTTGGGAACAATACTTCCCCGTGGATCATGACCAAGCTGGTTTTGCTCGGTATGACGACTTTATCCCCTTGTTGGAGAATGACTTCGTTAGGATTATATCCGTCGGCCAATAGAACTTGCCCTCTTGGTTCGACTTGTTTGGCTTTATCAATCCATTTTAGAATCGTCTCGGCTTCTGCAGCTCTCAGTTTTGCTGCTTCTGTGGTTTCTGATCGAGCGGTTAAGACGCTTTGCTCTAATGATTGTAACGATGCCATTAGCATGTCTTTTTGTCGCTTCGCGACAGACTCTCTATATAATTGAATTGCGTTTTTGTTGGATAACGCAGAGTATTCAACCTTGCCCAATAAATCGGCTAGAGTCGCCCCCCAAGGAACAACCATTTCGAATTCAGAGTCATGCTCACCAATCACTTCCACACTGATACTTTTTGCACGCAGTTGCGATGATACTTTCACACTTGAACCAGCCCGTAGCGTAACACCTGCAGTATCACCAATACGATATTGCTTTGCCTTTACCTCTTTCATTCCTTCGCTATTGTGAGGTTCCACTATGGTAATGTGTGTTGCTGAGTCTTTGATCGCAACCGCTGACAACACACTCTTTAAAGATGTTTGATTACCAATAACTTCGTATCGACCTTCAAAACCTACTTCACCCGTAATGGTAATATCACCAACCTTGGGTGAAACAAAGATAACATCACCATCTTGCAGCTGAATATTGGGTAATCGGCCTTGCTCAATAAACTGATATAAATCGATTTTGGTTTGTGTTTTCCCATTTCGCTTTACTTCAATATCGCGATAACTGCCCATCTGCTCTCGGATACCCCCTGCTTTATCAATAAAGGCGAGTATGGAATCAGCACTTTGTCCTTCATATAAACCAGGGTTATTCACCATACCACTAAGGAATACTTTAACGGTCTGGCTAGACATCAAGGTCACATAGGCTTCTACATTCGATTTATAAACACGTTTAATGGACTTTAAAACAACCTTGTTCAGATCCGCATTATTAACGCCTTGTACTTTCACCGGCCCTACTTTGGGAATGAATATATTGCCTTGTGCATCAACCTTGGTTTCATTCTGATAGTCAATTCCGCCCCATAGCTGCACTAGCAAGCTATCTCCTTGACTGATGCGATAAGCAGGGTTAATACCACTAAACGCTGTGCGAGCAAAAGCGCCGGTAAACAACCAGTTAGCAAAAACATCCCCTTTCGCCTGGCTTTGTATTGCGTTAGATTGATGAGATTCTTGATCTTTCTGGATATCAATTGCATGGGTTTGCGTAAAAACAAATAACCCTATAATTAACAAAATGTTACTTATGTATTTATTCATTAAACTGTTAATCCTTGTGTTCTTTAATAATCGTCCATACTAGGCGACCCAAAAAATAGATAAGCAATAGTGAAACAAACCAAGTGACGATGCTGTATATACGTCTTGGATATTTATCTTCTTGCGGTTGACGTGGGTGCTGTATGACCAGTAAGTGCTTTAACTTGCGATAAGCATCGGAACGAACTGTTTCCATACCGGAAAGTGCAGATTGATACATGGCGGCTGCAAGTTCAGTATTTAATTTAATTTCTTGATACTGTGCATTCACCTTATTCAATGAGACTTGATCTTCCGAAGTAAGCTTTGCTTTCTCTTCCGATAGCTGTTGCTTTAGTGAAGAGATTAAGTTCTTTTGACTTCTCACTTCTGCTGCGTCGTCATGCATGACACTCTGCATTTCCTTTAACTTTGCTTCCGCTTGTATTACTTCACTCTGCAGTGTGCCAATGGCAGTCAGAAGTGCGCTACCTTGTTGCTCTGGGCTATACAATTGATTACTGTTCTGGAAGGTAAGCAGGCGTTGCTGCTGAACTTTCATATTATTATGTAATCGCTCAACCTCTTTTTTTGCATAAATTAGCTGTTCTTGGGCCATTTTATCGCCAAGCGTATTAATAAAAGCTTCGCTTTGCTGTAGTACTTCCTGACCAAGCAGAAGGGCAAAATCATTGGTATAGGCTTGCACTTCGATATATAAAATATCGGATAGCTCGTCATGACGGACAGTTATTCGGTTTTTATAAAACTCTACGTATTCTTCGATGGTGGCGTCTTTAGATAGGCGACTGAAGAAATCCCATTCTGAGTTTGCATAGTGTTCCTTTAATGCGATTTTCTCATCAAGCTTGATCGCCATCTCTCTCGATAAAACATACTCTTTTATTATCAGTGCATCACGAGAAGAGGAAGACGTGGTAGCAATAGCAGCGATTCCCATTAATGCCGCTTCGTTACTGCCAGCTTGCTTTACAACAAACTGAGTCTCACTGACATATCTTGGGCTGGCTACTATGCCGTAATACGTAACAACTAAGAGTGATGCTAGTAATACAATGGCAAATGAACCTAGTTTCGCCCAAGCAATATATGCGGCCTTACGTGTACTGACATAGGCTTTACTATCCACAAAAAATTGTTTTGGATCGCGTTGTAGCTTACGCGCTTTGCGCTGAAAACTACTAAGCTGCTTAGCTGGCTCTGACATAGGTTTCCTCGTAGGAATGTATGGCTTCTTCTAGGTCGGAGAAAAAGACGAGTGTCTGGTCTTTGATAAGGATGCCTGATTGACAGTGTTTCCTTAATTCGCCCATTGAATGGCTCACCATAATGAGTTTGGTACTTTCAAACTTTTCTTTTAATACTGCTTGGCTTTTTTTACGGAAATTGGCATCCCCTACAGCACCAAGTTCGTCGATAAGTAATACATCGAAATCAAAATCAAACCCCATGGTTAAACCAAAGGTGACGCGAGATTTCATACCGCTTGAATAGGTCTTTACAGGCTCATCAAAATAAGCACCTATTTCAGCGAATTCAGCTACTTTCTCTTCTATTTCCTTTGTATCTTTAATACCGTGTATACGCGCGACAAAGCGTGCATTTTCTCGCCCTGTCATACTGCCTTGCAGTCCACCTTGTAAACCTAATGGCCAAGATATTTTTTTGTCGCTCAATATGGCCCCTTGGCTTGGATAATCGGCACCACCTAACATGCGAATTAAAGTTGATTTGCCAACGCCGTTTGGGCCAAGCACGGCAATATTCACATCGGTGGGAATGGCCAAATTAACGTTTTTAAGTACATAGCGACGGCCTTGCTTGGTTGGGTAGTATTTGCTCAGGTTGTCGAATTTAATCATGAGGTAATAAACCTCACTCTATTAACTCGATACAACATGACACCCAGAACATTAAACGCAAGTGCTACCAATGCCAGATAGCCCAAATCCCCTACCGGTGTTTCATAGCTTGCAAAAAAGGCAGTTCGACTTAATTCCATAGCATGGAATACAGGGTTCCAAGAAAATAGATACCAAAATTTGGCAGGAATCATAGTTGCCGTATATAAAATGCCTGAAATAAAAAACATTGGCATCATAACCATGCTCAGTAATTTGGTGGCGTCTTGCCAGTAACTAACAGCGCTATTCATACATAGCGCTATTCCAAATCCCATTGCCAAAAGTAAAAGTGATACCGTAATCAGCATTAGCAAGTCTTGCGGTACAACCTCAAACCCTAACCAAAACATAACCGCTAAGATAATCAGGTACACAATGAAAAATGTGGCCAACTCAATAATGAAACGGGTAATAATAGGATCGATCGGGCTGACTTGGCGGTAAGCGAACAAGGCTTTGTTTGCGTTAATGCCTGACGACAACTGGTTAACTACCTTGCTAAAGCTTTTAAATGGCATCACTCCTGAAATCAAGAATAACGCGACAGGAACGCCAGCAAGACTGTTTCGCCCAATGAGCGTAAACAAAATAGCAATAATGGATGCTTGCGCTGCAGGCTCAGCAATCGCCCAAAAATAACCAAGCTTGGAGTTACCAAAACGCGTCTTCAGTTCACGCATCAGTAACGCGTGGACCGTATCTCTCATAATGTGTAAAGAGGAGCGCTTCATACAATTCCATTTGTTTACGAGTGACTTCCTTTAGATCTTTGTTACTTTGAATAGTTTGCAACCAAGTAAAGGTTTTGTGATCGGATTGGCATTATAGTTTCATTTTGTTACAGATCAATTGATCAGTGACGAAAATGAACACAATTTTGTGACAGAAAGAGAAATGACATTTTACTTGTAAGATATGTCTTACACTGCTGATTAACAATCAATCAAATGAGTATAAAAAATACTCTTACCAATACTTTCATACTAGAAAATTACTATCGCATAGATTGCTTTACGTACAATTTAAATTGATATTTTTGAAGTCTTTGTTTCTTCAAGACGCACCGGAATTGTTCAGACGCAATAATTATTGCACCATTTCTTTCGGTGCTGTCATTATCACAGCCGGTTGTTTTTTAATCGACTCACCTCTTCCAACTCCATAATAAATAAAACCAAGCTGTTTCATTTTTTGTGGTGAGTATAAGTTTCTGCCATCGACAATGATCGGGTAATTTAAGCTTTGCTGAATCAATTCGAAGTTGGGACTTCGGAACTCCTTCCACTCGGTGACAATTACGAGTGCATCTGCAGCGATCAGTGCATCTTCTTTTTTGTCAGTGAGAGTAAGCTCTTCTTGATCTCCATATATATTGCCAACCTCAGCTCTAGCCTGAGGATCATATGCTTGGACAGCAACCCCCGCTTCCAATAACGCGTTAATAAGCACCAAGCTCGTTGCTTCACGAGTGTCATCGGTCTCTGGCTTAAAGCTTAAACCCCACAACGCAATAGTCCGACCGACTAAGTCACCATTGAATACCTGATGTAATTTATTGAATAGCACTTGCTTTTGTTTTTGGTTAACGCGATCTACTGCTTTCAAAATCTTCGCATCGTAACTGACCTGTCGCGACGTATTTAACAAAGCATTGATGTCTTTAGGGAAGCAAGACCCCCCGTAGCCACAACCAGGATATATAAAGTGATAGCCAATGCGTGGATCACTACCGATCCCTTGGCGGACACTTTCGATATCGGCACCAAGTTTTTCTGCTAAGTTAGCCATCTCATTCATAAAGCTGATTTTTGTTGCCAGCATGCAATTCGCTGCATACTTGGTCAGCTCCGCGCTTCGTATATCCATTTGAATTATCTTTTCATGATTACGATTAAAGTGTTCGTAAATCTCACGCATGATGTTAGCGGCTTTGTCCGATTCAACTCCAATCACGATACGATCAGGACGCTGACAATCTGCAACCGCTGCACCTTCCTTCAAAAACTCAGGGTTCGAAACCACATCAAATTCGCAAATTACATTTCGAGACTTCAATTGTTCGCGGACTACTGACTTTACTCTTGCACCAGTGCCTACGGGTACAGTGCTTTTATTAATAATGACTTTATACTCATTCATGTACTGAGCGATGGTTTCTGCAACCTTGAGCACATGCTGCAAATCTGCCGAACCATCTTCGTCCGGTGGAGTACCTACCGCTATAAAAATGGCAGTGGCATGCTGAATGGCTTCTTCTGCATCAATGGTAAATGTCAGCAATCCTTTAGAGAGTCCCTGCTTCACCAAAACATCAAGACCTGGCTCGTATATTGGGATCAAACCGCGATTTAAAGCATCTACCTTTCGTGGATTTATATCGACGCACGTTACGTCATGACCTACTTCGGATAGTACAGCTGCTTGCACAAGTCCGACGTAACCACCACCAAAAATAGATATCTTCATATCATGCCCTCACAAATCATTGAATCGCTGACTAATGTTGAGAGTCAATCTAGGGGAGACCTATTACAGTTCTATGCAGTGCATCTGACAATTTGATTACGGAGAGTAATCCTTGAAACGAAAAAGCCCGCTATATGAGCGGGCTTTAAGGGAATAGGAAGACTACTTAGTATATTTAAACGTTTACTTAGTCTTCTTTGCAGTCGACTTTTTAGCAGTTGTCTTTTTCGCTGTGGTTTTCTTAGCGGTAGACTTTTTAGCAGTCGTCTTCTTAGCTGTTGTTTTCTTTGCAGTAGACTTTTTCGCAGTTGTCTTTTTAGCCGTGGTTTTCTTAGCGGTAGACTTTTTAGCGGTTGTCTTTTTAGCAGTCGTTTTCTTAGCTGTAGACTTTTTCGCAGTTGTCTTTTTAGCCGTGGTTTTCTTGGCTGTCGACTTTTTAGCGGTTGTCTTCTTCGCAGTAGACTTTTTAGCCGTCGCTTCTTCATCCGTGGACTTTTTAGCCGCAGACTTCTTCGCTGCCGTTTTCTTAGCAGTAGACTTTTTAGCTGTGGTTTTCTTAGCTGGCGCTTCTTTCTTCGCCGCTTTTTTCACTACAGGCTCAGCTTTTTTGTCTAGCGCATCCACAGGACGCACGCCGCTTTTCACAAATTCTTCAAGCTCTTTCATACGCTTGATTTGAGCGTTGTCTAAACGGCCGATTTTGTGAAGATTTTGCAGACGCTTTAGTTCTTTGCGTGACTCAGCAATTTGCTTCTTAAGCTCTTTCTTCTGCTCTAGCTCTTGCTTGAGTTTTTCTTGCTCTTCCTTGTAGCGGGCTTCACGCTCTTCTTGCTGCTTGATTAATTCTTGCTGTAAACGCTTACGCTCTTCTTCACGTTTCGCGCGCTCTTTTGCACGTTCTTCTTCACGCTTCGCTAATTCAGCTTCGCGTTTCTTACGTGCTTCTTCTTTGCGCTTCTGCTCCTCAGGATCAATCTGAGAAGTTTCAGGCTGCTTGTCCTCAGCGGCTGCGGCTTCCGTTGGCTCTTCAGCAGGTGCTGAACCCAATAGGGCTTCTAATGCTGC
Organism: Bermanella marisrubri; assembly: GCF_012295615.1. Lineage (NCBI taxonomy): Bacteria > Pseudomonadati > Pseudomonadota > Gammaproteobacteria > Oceanospirillales > Oceanospirillaceae > Bermanella > Bermanella marisrubri. Next base: position 744,564 of record NZ_CP051183.1, on the reverse strand, counting down.
AATCTGATCAACAATATTTTCTTCGTTCTGTTCTTGCTGTTCTTGCTGCTTTATGAGCTTTTTGTAGGAAGGGCGTTTTTTAGACGCTTTGGAACGCTTACCAGGTTTAGCCATGAATCAGTTGCTCTCTCCCGAAGGTAGAAATAAAAAATAAAAGGTATGTGTACAAATCGCGCGCCATTATACTCATCTTCGAGCAATAGGCCAAAACTAATACAGTTAAAAAGGCTTTTCAGGGCATTTTTTCTATAAAATCCGCTTTATTGTTGAACAATTAATCGGTTTTTGGGGCGTGTTGGCGATTTTACTCACTATTTATCTGATTGAGTGTAGTGAGATATCGGCTAAAAACGATCAAATATTAGTCAAAAATTTCGATAGAATCATAGCCTAATCGAGATCGGAGCTCGTCACTCAATGCATCCATGACCTGTTTTATACGGACTGTCGCATTAAAATGAGTCATCTGGCTCATGGCCATACCGGCATAGCCGCATGGATTGATACGCTGAAAAGGTTCAAGGTCCATATCCACATTAAGTGCTAGCCCATGATAGCTGAAGCCTTTGCGAATACGCAGACCTAAGGAAGCGATTTTGCTTTCCATACCTCTTTCAACAACATATACACCAGGCGCATCAGATTTTGGATAAGCCTCAATATCATATCTTTTTAAGAGAGATACCAAGCTCTGCTCAATGGCATCCACTAACTGTCGAGGACCCAAACCCAAACGCTTAATATCCAAAAGAAAATAGGCCGTTATCTGGCCCGGACCATGGTAAGTCACTTGCCCGCCACGGTCGGTCTGAACAACAGGGATGTCACCGGGGAATAATACATGCTCTGGTTTGCCAGCTTGTCCCTGTGTGTAAACAGGCTGGTGTTCAAGCAACCAGATTTCATCAGAGGTATGCTCTGTACGCTGCTCTACGAAGTCTTTCATAGCCTGCCAAGTGGGCTCATAAAGGACTTTGTCGCCTAGCAATCGTACTTTGAGCTTCATGACTACAATACCATTTTGATTCGCTCATGCTTCATTAAGTCTTCGTGAAGCTGCTTAAGCTGTTCTGGACTTTGCGCTGTAATAAACAGCGTCAATGAGGTAAAACGCCCTTTGCTGGAGTGATTGATTTTGATGCGCTCTGCATCAAATCCTGGCGCATGAATCTCGACAATTTCAGTCACTATTTGTTGGTAATCATCGCCGCCTTCACCCAGTATTTTTACTGGATAATCTGGACACGGAAATTCAATCTTCGCAGGATCTGCTTTTTTAGCCATAGTGCTTTATCGGTTTTGATAGAATGAGTCGCCATAATGGCGACCCATTTGTGTTTTTCAATGGTTTAGCTTGCGTTAGCTAAATAAAGAATAGAAGAAAAGCTTGATATAGTCCCAGATTCTCGCAAAGAAACCGGCTTCCTCGATGTTCTCCAATGCGATCAATGGCTTATCCATCAACACCTTATCATCAAGGCTGACTTTGATGCGGCCAAATTCCATACCCTCCAATACGGGTGCTTTGATCACCTCATCTATTGTGAATTCAACATCAAGATTGCCTTTCTGGCCACGAGGGATGGTGATATAGGCCCCTTCTTTTACGCCTAAATTCAACGTCTCTTGCTGGCCTAGCCATACATCTGTAGTTTGCAAAGACTCTTTGGACTCATATAAACGATGGCTTTCAAAATAACGGAAGCCGTAGGTCAGTAATTTATTCGACTCGCGAGCCCGCGCGCGCTCTGAATTTGCTCCCATCACCACGGCGATCAGGCGCATGTCTTCATCTTGAGCACTAGAAACCAAACAATAGCCGGCTTCTTCTGTGTGACCAGTTTTTAAACCGTCGACCTTGTCATTCCAGAACAATAGTCGGTTGCGATTAGTTTGCTCAATGTTGTTGTATTTAAACTTTTTCTCACTGTAAATCGGATAATGCTGTTTGTGATTAAAAATTATGGCACGAGCCAGTGTCGCCATATCTCGTGCAGAACTGTGGTGCCCTTCCGATGGTAAGCCAGTGGCATTCTTGAATTGGGAATTAGTCATACCAAGCGACACGGCATATTGATTCATAATATCCGCAAATGATGACTCTGTACCGCTTATATGTTCTGCCATAGCAATACTGGCGTCGTTACCACTCTGAATTATGATACCACGTAGCAGATCCTCTACCGGAACCGTAGTCCCTTCGCGAATAAACATACGCGAGCCTTCAGCCTTCCAAGCTTTTACACTGACGCGTACCTTTTCATCAAGCGCAATATTCCCATACGATAACTCTTCAAAGGCAATAAAAGCTGTCATTAATTTGGTTAGGCTCGCTGGGGGCAATACCTTATCAGCATTATGCTCGACCAAAACTTCTCCACTATTGGCATCCATTAAAATGTAAGAAGATGCGGCTAATGAAGGTGGTTTGGGAATAATACTGGGAGCAGAAAACGTAACAGTAGAAAATAAAAACAAGAAACTGGCTATTAGAACACGCATGGCATCAACACAATGATTAAATGAAAGATTTTATTGTATCCATGTAAGACGAGATTGTTAAGGAAAGGTTCCGACTTAGTCCAAGATGATGCCATTAAATAGGGCGTTCTTGTGCAACACTTCTTGCACGCTGGCTAAACGATGAGGAGCAATTGGACCAATTCGGACTTTATGCAGCCCCTTTTGTTCATCAGCATCTATGTATACAGGTTCTTTTAGCAACGCTGATAGATGCGACTGTAGATCTAGTGCTCGGTCTTTTTTAGATAAAGCCGCCACCTGTAAGTGCTGATAGTCTTCTGGTAGTAGTGGCGGTGCCACCAAGTCAACTTTGACCTTTGCAGTACCTCTTTTATCAAAACCCAGTCGAACAGCTGCCGCGTAAGATAAATCAATTAAACGATCATCATGAAACGGGCCGCGATCGTTCACGCGCACGATTAACGATTTTCCATTTTCTAGATTGGTGACTTGAACAAAACTGGGTAAAGGCAAGGATTTGTGAGCCGCACTGAACTGATAAACATCAAACACTTCGCCATTGCTGGTTTCATAGCCATGAAACTTTTGTCCATACCAGGATGCAATGCCCTCAGCTGAATAATCCTTTATATATTTATCCACATAATAGGTTTTACCCCAAACTTCGTACTGGTCGGCGTTACCTCTTGGGCTGAGTGGCTCAGACACCGCTTGAACCGGCGGCAAACTTTGAATCTTACTACGGTATAGTGCGGCTTTTTCAGGAAGAGTATCACGAGCCATATGATAGCGAGACGTGCTACAAGCAGAAAGCAGCATTGGAATTAGGATAAAACACACTAATGTGCGCATGTACATGTCTCGCTTGTGAGCTATCTTAGTTTTAATTAGCTTTTTCCGTAGGCGTTTTTAATTTCTTGGCTTAATTCATAAACCGCACGCGCATACAAACGCGAGCGATTGTAGCGAGTGATCACATAAAAGTTTTTATACGCCAACCAATATTGCTGACCATTCTCTGTCTCATATCGAAACAATGCCGCTTCTCGACTAGAAACATCCTTAGGCACGTTAACGCCGCGTTGTTTCCAGACGTCAAAGTCGCCACCTAAACTCAAGGTCTCATTTGCGTACTTGTCGGCTTCTGAATTATTGAGCGTCACTTCAGAGGCAATAGGCTCACCCGTTTGCCAATGATAACGCTTGAAGTAGTAGGCTACGCTAGCAATGGCATCGTCTACATTATTCCAAATATCTTTTTTACCATCACCATCATAGTCTCTTGCGTAACTAATATAGCTTGACGGAATGAACTGACCCAAGCCCATGGCACCCGCGTATGATCCCATTAATTCAGTCGCCTCTAAATCATTCTCACGAACCATAAGTAAAAAGTTTTTCAACTCTCTATAAAAAAGCGAACGTTTGGGATAATCAAACGCCAATGTGGATAACGCATCAATCACTCGGTAACTACCCGTAATTCTGCCGTAATATGTTTCTACACCAATGATGGCAGCAATTAGCTCACGAGGAACACCATATTGCACTTCTACTTTATCAAAAGTTTCCTTGTGATCCTGAAGGAACTTTACACCTAAATTGATACGATTAGGTTTTAGAAAAATCTCACGATATTCATACCATGCTTTGGTTCGTTCAGCAGGGCGAGAAATAGCATCCAAAATGCCTTGTTTTTTTTCGGCTTGCGACAAGATAGCTCGCAGATCTTGCTCGTTATAGTCGTGCTCACTCACCATTTCTTGAATGAATGGCTCGTACTTTGGGTGCTCGGTATAACGCTCTGCATCGGCACTAAAGCTACTAAAGAGAAGAATGAAACTGGCGGATAACACTGGAAACCTCATTTAAACCTATACTCATTATAAAGTGACAAGAGAGCAGTCATTTACACTCGCCGATGCATATACACCGACATAATGACGCCGAAAGCCGCCATCAAGGTAACAATGGACGTGCCACCATAACTAATTAATGGCAATGGCACACCCACCACAGGCAGAATACCACTAACCATACCAATATTTACAAACACGTAAATGAAAAAGGTCACAATAAGAGCACCGGCAAATAACCGATCAAACGTGTCGCGACCCCTTGAAGCCATATATAAGCCTCGCATGACGATGGCACCGTATAGCAACAATAGTAAGACGACGCCAATCAGTCCTTGTTCCTCAGCAAATACAGCAATGATGAAATCCGTATGACGCTCGGGTAAAAACTCTAGCTGAGATTGCGTGCCTTCTAAGTAACCCTTTCCTTCAATTCCGCCTGAGCCAATAGCGGTTTTGCTTTGAATGATATTCCATCCTGCGCCTAACGGATCACTTTCTGGATCTAAAAAGGTTAAAACCCGCTGCTTTTGATAGTCGTGCATGACGAACAACCACATCATAGGAAAGATCACTAGTGCTGCACCGGCCGCTCCAAGAATGTAGCGCCAACTCAAACCAGCGAAGAGAAGAACCAACAAACCAGCAGCCGCAATTAATAACGATGTCCCCAAGTCAGGCTGTCGCATAACAAGAAATGTTGGAATAAAGACTATCAATAAAGTGACCACGATATGTTTGAAGCTGGGTGGCAATAATTTACTGGCTAGGTACCAAGCCACCATCATGGGCATGACCAATTTCATAAGCTCAGAGGGCTGAAAGCGAAATAATCCAAATACACTTAACCATCGTTGAGCACCTTTAGCCCCAACCCCAACCAAAAGAACCAGCAGCAAGGCGATAACCACAGCAGTAAATGCCCATGGTGCAAACATTTGAAACCAAAGCGGATGAAACTGAGCAACGACAAACATGATGAATAAGCCTAAGCCGAAATACACCATTTGCCGGTAAACCATGGATAGATTTTCGCCACTGGCGCTATATAGCACAAACAGACTTGTGCTCATCAGCATGAGCAGCAATACCAATAGCGGTAAATCGATATGTAAGCTTTGCCAGATAGAGCGTTTTTGAGCCCCCATATCTAGCGTTCTAGTAAAATCACCGGCCATCACTGGCTCCTACAATTCCCAAGGACTCGGGGCGTTTAGGCTGATTCAATAAGTATTCGTCCATCACTTTAATCGCAATAGGCGCTGCGGTACGGCCAGCACTCTCACCATTTTCTACAATCACCGCGACGGCAATCTTGGGGTCTTCCACAGGAGCAAATGCCATATATAACGCATGGTCCCTTTGTCTTTCTTCCAATGCCTCAGAATCATACTCTGCATCTTGATCAATCCCTACTACTTGAGCGGTACCCGTTTTAGAGGCGACGCGATAAGATAAACGAGATTCTAAATTTCGTGCCGTGCCGAGATAGTGAGTAATAACCCCCTCCATAGCTCGATTCATGCGATCCCAATTTGCGGGATCAGTTATGATAACGTCTTCGGGTTTTTCAGTTTCTTCTAACACATTACCATCGACGCTATAAACCAATTTTGATCGATGCCATTTCCCCTTGGCTGCATAGACGCTGGTTGCTTGCGCTAGCTGCAAAGGCGTCGTCAGCATAAATCCCTGGCCCAAGGCAAGGTTTAACGTATCACCCGCATACCAAGAACGTCCACGATGATGACGCTTCCAATCACGAGTTGGGAGTAATGCCGACAATTCATTTTGCACATCCACTGACGTGCGCTGACCAAAACCAAACTTTTCTAAAAAAGGCTGGAGACGATCAATACCCGTGCGAAAAGCCATTTCGTAATAATACGTATCGCAACTTTGGATAATCGCATCGCGTAAATCAATGGCTTCACCATGACCGCTACGCTTCCAATCACGATAAACTCGAGGGTCGTTTTCCAACATGTACCAGCCCGGATCAGCAATGGTCTCTTGCCAATCCGTCACACCAGCCTCTAAAAACGCCAGACCAAGAAAGGGTTTCATTGTAGAGCCAGGTGGATACTGACCGCGAGTTGCTCGATCAAAGAGTGGCGTATCTAGATCATCTCGCAATGCATTATATTTTTTATAGCTGATGCCATTGACGAACAAATTTGGATCAAAACTAGGCGTTGAAACCATAGCCAAAACGCCTCCAGTTTTTGGATCCATTGCCACCAATGAACCTCTGCGCCCTTCAAAGGCATCCATGGCAACTTTCTGTAAATTGACATCTAGGTTTAAGATTAAATTTTTGCCCGGAACGGGATCTTCGCGCTCAAGTACATTCAAAATTCGTCCTTGTGCATTGGTTTCGACTTTTTGTAAACCGACTTGACCATGTAATTGATCCTCATAATATCGCTCGATACCAATCTTACCCACTCGTTTGGTCGCCTTATACTGGGCCGAATCCAAACGTTGCTTGTCCCGCTCATTCATATGCCCGACATAGCCAAGAACATGTGCAAAATATTTACCCTGGGGATAATGACGCACCAATTCCGCCTCTACTTGGATGCCCGGCAAGAAATTGGAATTCACCATCAAGCGGGCGATTTCCTCTTCACTTAGCTGATGCTTTAACGTGATCGCCTCATAAGGTCGGCGCCATTGATCAATACGTTTTTCAAAGTTCTCAAGCTCACGTTCACTCAAACCAACCAACTGATCGACAAGCTTTAAGCTGTAATCGAGATTTTCCACGCGTTCGGGAACCACAGTGAGGCTGTGACTTGGTAGATTTTCGGCCAGTAGCACGCCATTTCGGTCAAATATTAACCCGCGGATAGGCGGAACGGGTTCAATTTGCACTCGATTTTTTTCAGATTTGCCTGCGTAAAGTTCGTATTCACTTACTTGCAGGAACAGCATGCGTCCAGCGAGCACCAACAGCATAACGAATACGAAAAAAGAGACTAAGGCCGCCCTTTTAACGAAAATTTCTTTTTCGATATTTGCGTCTTTTAAGGAAAAACTCATTAACGAGCCAATATGTTGTAGGGAGTCGCTCGGTATCGTTTAATTAGCAACCAAGTTTCCCCCGTTGGAAATTTGTGTTTATCCCTTCAGTATATGAGTTTTTTTATTAAAAAACAGGGCTTTAGAAGCTCTTTGCTCTGAGAGAGAAAATCCGATGTCGCTACTTATGATATGGGTGGTTATTCATCACCGTCCAAGCACGATAGATTTGTTCTGCTAATAATATTCGAACCAAAGGGTGAGGCAATGTGAGAGGACTTAGCGACCACTTTTGTTTGGCTTGTGCAACGCATTCTGGCGACAACCCATCAGGACCGCCAACAATAAGATCCACGTCTTGTCCCTGCATACGCCAGTTTTCTAATTGTTCTGCCAGTTGCTCAGTACTCCAAGGCTTGCCCTTTACTTCCAAGGCGACGCAGTGATTGCGACTATCCATGGCTGCCAACATCGACTGCCCTTCTTTTTCGATAGCTTTAGCAACGCCTTGATTTTTACCCCTAGGACCGAGCGGCAGCTCAACCAGTTCTAAACGACAATCATTTGGCAAGCGCTTGGCGTATTCTTGGTAGCCCTCTTGAACCCAAGCGGGCATTTTTCCACCAACGGCAATTAATCGAATTTTCATAGATTCAATGATTTGCCTGATTATTGTACTTGTCGATCTGACTCGGGATCACCCCAAAGATGCTCAAGATCATAATATTCACGGGCCTGCGTTGTCATAACATGAACCACCACATCACCCAAATCAATGAGCACCCAATCTGAGTTACCACGTCCCTCGCTACCAATTGGATTAATGCCATGATCTTTGATCTTATCGGCTACGTGATCCGCCACTGCTTGGACGTGGCGGTTAGATGTACCACTAGCGATAATCATGCTGTCAGTAACACTGGTACGCCCAGTAACATCAATGACATTAATGTCTTGGGCTTTCATATCTTCAAGTAAATCAATTACGACGTTATTCAATGCTGATGCATCCATTAGATTAAGATTCTCGGTATAGACCTAGTGTATTGATGTATTTTAAAACAGATGGCGGCACCAGGTCAGCCACTGATTGATGATTTTTTAGTCGACAACGCACATCTGTCGATGAAATGTCCACAGGAGTCAACTCCAACTCCAAAGCCGCACCAAACGCACAGGCTTTAAAATCCTTCGTATCCTGCATCCACCGGCAAGGCCAAGATGATAGATTAGGGCGAGATTCGTGAGCACGACGTACAACAATCACGTTTGCTAATTCAAACAGCGAGCGCCAGTTATGCCATGAGGTGAGTTGATCTGCTGTATCACTGCCCATAACCCATGCGATATGCGCATCTGGACCTAACTCGGAACGCAAATCTTTGAGCGTATCAATAGTATAAGTGGCGCCTTCTCTCCGGGTTTCACGTCCATCCGCCAGCAACCATGGTTCTTCAGCGAGGGCTTGCTCTAACATGGCCAAGCGATGTGTCGAGTGGGTTAACGCCCCGCCTTTGTGATAAGCATCGCCACATGGTACAAGATGAACCTGTTGATATCCCATTTGCTGCGCAACATCCCGCGCACTAATAATATGACCAAAGTGAACCGGATCAAATGTGCCACCAAACGCTACAAATTCGCTCATAGCGTTACTGACGGATGTGCCCGTCACCCAATACGATCCATTTTTGTGAGGTTAATCCCTCTAAACCTACCGGGCCGCGAGCATGTATTTTATCCGTACTGATACCGATCTCAGCGCCCAAGCCATATTCAAAGCCATCGGCGAAACGGGTAGACGCATTAACCATCACTGAACTTGAATCCACTTGTCGCAAGAAATCACGAGCCTTACTGTAATTTTCAGTAATGATGCTATCGGTATGGTGAGAACCATATCGGTTAATGTGGGCAATGGCTTCATCCATATCGGCAACCACTTTAATTGATAGTACGGGTGCTAAGTACTCAGTGGCCCAATCTTCTTCAGTAGCGGCATTAATATCACCCAAGATTGCCATGGTTTTTTCGCAACCGCGAAGTTCAACACCAATATCACTGTAAGCTGCATCAAGTTGCGGCAGGATTTTTTCCGCGATGGCTTCATTGACAAGCAGAGTTTCCATAGTGTTGCAGGTACCGTAGCGATGGGTTTTTGCATTAATCGCAATATTAACCCCCTTTGAAACATCAGCGTCACTATCAATATAAACATGACAAATACCGTCAAGATGCTTGATAACCGTCACTTTCGCATCTGCACTGATGCGTTCGATGAGGCTTTTGCCACCGCGAGGCACAACCACATCGACAGTCTCTGTCATGGTTATTAGCTCGCCGACAGCGGCACGGTCTGTGGTTTCGATAACCTGTACCACGGTTTCTGGCAAATCGGCTTTGGCAAGGCCTTGTTTAATACAGGCTGCCAAGGCTTGATTCGATTCGATCGCCTCACTACCACCGCGCAGAATGGCGGCATTGCCAGACTTCAGACAAAGACTTGCAGCTTCAATGGTTACATTAGGGCGCGACTCGTAAATAATGCCAATTACTCCGAGCGGAACACGCATCTTTCCCACTTGGATGCCGCTCGGGCGATAATCTAAATCCGTCATGCCGCCTACGGGATCTGGTAATGCTGCAACCTGTTTTAGACCTTCAATCATGCCATCAATGCGCGCAGGCGTAAGCTCCAAACGATCCAACAAAGCTGCATCTAAACCATTGTCTTTTCCTTTGGCCATGTCTTTTGCGTTTGCGCTGGCCAGAGCCTCACGGTGTTCATGAATGGCTTCAGCGATCGCTAGCAAGGCTGTATTCTTAGTGCCAGAGTTCGCTTTCGCGATGTGTGAGGATGCCTGCTTTGCTGCATCCCCGACTGATTGCATATACGCAATGACGTCCATTGAGTTACCTTTTTACGGCCAAACCTTGAGAAAAACCCATTAGCGGTCTTGCCTTAGAATATAGATTACGGAAAAGTAGGATTATACCTAACCGTAGAATGAGACCCAAGGAATAAGCTTACTCGGTATGCGAGATCATCATTTAAAACTGGCTAATCAAGCAAAAAGACTCTTCGCTATCATGGCCGGAAGCCTATTATTGGTTCACTGCTATCTTGCATATCTACAGCAAGGTCATGTTCTTGTCCCTTGGCTATTGGCATTAGCGATGATCCTCTATGCCAGTGCGGCCCTAACTCTTACTTCCTCATGGTCGAATATCACCGTCTTTGCAGAATGGACGTTTATTATTCTATTAATTGTTTTCTCGATTATCGCTGTCGTCAATTACCAGCAATTCTACTGGTTGTTCTTTGTCCCTATCGCGAGCTTTTTCCTATTACCCCTTCGCATTGCCGTTTACATGACTTTACTGCTAATACCATTGGTGATTTATTTGTTACTCGAATACAGCCCGACATTCATGCAGGCACAATACTTTTATAGCTTTGCGGCAATCGCTACGGTGTCGCTATTTTTAGCCAGCGTGAAACATCGCACGCAGAGCCTTCTCGCCCCGCTGATCTCAAAAGATGAAGAAACCGGGGCTTTGCTCTCGAGTCGTTTATACGGAGATTTACAAAAAGAAATTGTTCGAGCAGAAAGAGAAGGCACAGGGCTATTGTTGATGATGATGGACTTAGATCAAGCGTTGCGGCAAGGTAGTAAAGACAAACATTTTGACCTCTATATTAAATGTGCCGAAGCCATTAGCAGTCAATTGCGACCATTTGATTTGTATTTTCGATTACAAGACCACCGCTTTGCCATAATCCTGCCCCACACCACCACGCAAGATGCCCTAATCACCGCTAAAAAAATTGTAGATGAGATGCCGGAAGTCATGCGCAAAGATATCATGGTGGGATACGCGAGCTTGAATGTTGATGATGATGCGAATTCGCTCATTGAGCACTCGTATCAGGAGTTGCGTCATGTTTAACCTTGGCCTCTCACGCACGCCTGCACTTAGCTTACTTTACGCTTTATTAGCCATAGCGAATGCATTGCTAACCATGAACCATTACTGGTCAGGGATGTACCACATCGTACTAATACATCTATCGGCAGCAACGGCTTATGGATTTGCTGCGGTTTTCATCTACCTCAGCACAAATTCTAAGATTAGCGATATGATTAATCTGATGGCTCTCGCATGTATCGCCATTGTCACTCAATATCAACTTCACTATGAAGCCGAACTCACACTTTATTGGCTATTTACTTTTCCAATCATTAGCTACTTTGTATTACCCATGCCAAGAGCATTCGCTTTGAACAGCGCAGTATTGATCAGCAGTGTGAGCCAACTTTACGGTCAATTTACACTGCAACAGCTGTTAAGCTTGATCTCTGTCTACTTACTCATAGGCTTATGCTCTTTGTGTTATGCCTACCTTAATACCAATCGACAAAAAAAACTCTTGGAGCTTGCAGTAACGGACCATCTATCAGGTGCATTTAATATACGTCAGCTTAGAAAGAAATTAGATATTGAAATAGCCCGTAGCCACTTCACTCATCGGACCCTTTCACTGATTGCACTAACCATTGATGATTATCATCAGATTTTAGAAATACACGGGCGCCATCAAAGCGAACAACTCTTAAAGCAATTCAATCATGTTCTTATGGAGTTGCTTAGAACAGGAGATGAAATTTTTCATGACGGCAAGGGTAGCTTTTATTTATTATTGCCCAACTGCCCTAATGAGGGCGCTGTGGTACTGCGTGAACGCTTAAACCACACATTAAAAACAAAACAGTGGGGTGAAATTGGGGAATTGCAAATTAATACCGGTATGGCCACCCTCGGCGCTAACGAAACTTCCGAGAATTTCTTAGAACGCACACTGAAACAAATCAAACAACAACAGCAAACCGCTTTGCGTTTACTTTCGTTTAAAGGCTAAATCCTAAACAATAATTTTATGATGGAAGCAGTTATCACCTTTGTTGAAAACCAACCAGAATATCTACTTTGGGCAATTGGCATTATTGCAATGTTAGAGTCCCTGGCTGTAGTGGGTATTGTCGTACCCGGAGTTGGTTTACTTGCTAGCTTAAGTATTCTAGCTGCTAATGCAGGCACCAATGTCTATGCCATGCTCAGCGTCGCTATCATTGGAGCGATTGTTGGTGATGGTTTGAGTTTTTTGTTTGGTCGTCTCTTTCAAGATCGTTTGAGCCAAATATGGCCTTTTACTCGTCATCCAGAATGGATTAGCACTGGACATAATTTTTTTGAAAGGCATGGTGGTAAAAGCATTTTTATAGGACGCTTCATAGGCCCAGTAAGGCCTTTTATTCCCATGGTAGCTGGCATGCTCAGAATGGATGGTAAGCACTTTCTTACCCTAAATGTCGCATCTGCAATATGCTGGGCGCCTGCTTATCTATTACCAGGTTATCTTTTTGGACAGTACGTTTCTATTACCGAACTGCTATCGTGGAAAGGTCTGTTAGCACTCACCATGGCTACCATGATTGCCTTCGTCGCCACATGGTGGTGGAAACGCTAAGTTGTGAGTTGTGAGTTGTGAGTTGTGAGTTGTGAGTTGTGACATTCATAACTCAACATTAAAACAAGCTCAACACTCACAATTAAACATTTAAAACTAAAACTTAGGCTTTGTGTTCTCGAGCGAGATATTCATGGCTCTGCATCTCAAGCATACGTGAAGTTGTGCGTTGAAATTCAAACTCAAGATTACCCTTACCATAGATATCTGCGATAGACGCATCGGCTGACATAATGACTTTCACACCACGATCGTAAAACTCATCAATTAGGTTAATAAAGCGACGTGCCAAGTCATCGTTCTTAGCGCCCATTACAGGAACATTTGAAATTAATATGGCATGGTACAGCTTGCCTAGCTCGATGTAATCGTTTTGCGATCGCGGACCATCGCACAGTGCTTCAAATTCAAACCAAGCAATATCGTCACACACGGCTTTTGCTGGAATATTGCGGCCTAAGATCTCGACCTGCACGTTATTTTCAACGTGGGCTGCATCGGGCACTAGGCTATCAAAACTTTTTTGCAAGCTACTATTAGCGGTATTATCAAGCGGAAAATGATAAAGCTCGGCTTGCTCTAGCGTTCGCAATCGATAATCCACACCACTATCCACGTTAATCACATCGGTATATTTGTTAAGCAGTTTAATAGCAGGAATAAAGCGATCGCGTTGCAAGCCATTTTCATAAAGACCATCCGGTACAATATTAGACGTTGCCACTAGGGTTACACCGCGTGCAAATAGCTCCTGCATAAGGCCACCTAAAATCATTGCGTCACCGATGTCACTGACAAAAAATTCATCAAAACAAATCACCATAGCTTCATCAGCAATTTGATCCGCAACAATCAACAGTGGATTTTTTTCCCCTGCTAACTGGGTTAACTCATTGTGAACACGCTGCATAAAGCGATGGAAGTGTGTGCGCATTTTACGCTCGAATGGCAGCGCATCGTAAAAAGTATCGACTAAATAGGTTTTACCCCGGCCAACACCACCCCAGAAATACAAGCCTTGCACAGGTTCCTTGGGTTTATTGCCAAACAGTGACAAAGCCTTCTTGAGTACAGACTGATTTTGTTCTTGCTCATGTCGAACCAGTAAATCATCGTACAAGCGCTGTAAATGCTTCACCGCCATCTCTTGCGCGGCATCATAAGAGAAGTCTTCTCTTTCGAGATCTTTTTTGTAAAGTTCTAAGGGTGTCATAATGGCGACTGCATTCTTGAGCAAAAATCGTGCTGCATTCTAACAAAAACTAGGCAAAATGTGCTAATTCTATAAAATCGGATCGAGTAATTCTTTGAGCTCATCTCGTAATGTCACTAGTTGCCCGTGGAAAAAGTGAGTCGCTTCTCTGAGGGTAATAAACTGAACTGGGGGATATAAACCCTCCACCCACTCTTCAACCGATGCAAATGACACAACTTCATCTTGTTCGCCCATAATGACGCTCGATGGAACGGTAAAAGGCGTCACCGTGTCAAAGGGGAAATTGTCCACACTAGGAGCAATTAATAATAAATGCGGGATAGTAACTCCACTCTGTAGTTCTTGAACGATAGCGGCGGCGATGTAGGCTCCAAAACTAAAGCCCGCCAAAAACAATCGCTTGGGCTGCTTATGTTCAATTAACCAACGAGCGACAGCGACACCGTCTTGAACCTCGCCGCTGACCTCACCGTATTCACCTTCGCTTTTACCTACACCACGATAATTAAAGCGCATGACATTGACACCTAAATCCATATAGGTTTTGCCAGTATAGGTCACTACCTTGTTATTCATTGTGCCTTGATACAGTGGGTGTGGATGACAAATAAGCAATACATCATCAGAACCAACATCATGATACGCTGCTTCGAGCTGACCTACTGGGCCCTCGATCATTAGGCTTTCCATCGTGCTAATTCACTATTTTGAGAGATAAATGGTTGAGCAATCATAATGCTTATGGCTACACTAGCCAAACAAGACACCTAGAAAAGGATGTTCCATGACTTTACCCGTACTGACCTCTGTACTTAGTTTTGCCATCGGCATTGGTATTGGTATTCTGCTGCAGCGCTATGTGCTCAGTCGAGGTACTCAAGTTGCACAATTAGAAAAAGAGCTTGATCAGGTTAAAGGGGAATTACTTAAACAAAAAGAAGCTCTTCAACAGCACTTCCAGCAAAGCGCTCATCTTGCGCAAAATCTCACGCAAAGCTATAAAGAGCTTTATGAACACCTCGCCAAAGGCTCTCATACATTCACCGAGCAACCGCTTGCCGACTTGCGGAAAGCCCTCGAGTTTTCCCCAGAAACTGAAGAGCGAAAGAACGTCACTGAGGCTATGGAAGAGCGTAAAGAAACGTCTATCTAACCTCTTTCACAACCGCAACCCCTTCGAAAGTGGATACAATCACTTTCAAACGGGGATTCTCATATCCCCCAATTAATGTGATTCGCTATATCTCTATTATTTTTTGATATAAGCAAATCACTTCTTATACCTAGCTGCCACTGGTATAGTAGCGCCCATTATTACACCTGTCGCTTTTTTGATCTGTAGAGTAAAGTCATGTCAGAGCATAAGCTTACGCATTTAAAACAGCTTGAAGCTGAAAGTATCCACATCATCCGCGAGGTCGCGGCTGAATTCGATAATCCGGTCATGTTATACAGCGTGGGCAAAGACAGCGCTGTTATGCTGCACCTTGCCCGCAAAGCATTTGCACCGGGCACTCCACCGTTCCCACTATTGCACGTAGACACAACGTGGAAATTTAAAGAAATGATTCAGTTCCGTGATCATATGGCCAAAACATCAGGCATGGAACTATTAGTGCACATCAACCAAGAAGGGGTTGAGCAAGGCGTTGGACCATTCACCCATGGTTCGTCAAAGCATACCGACATCATGAAAACCCAAGCTTTGAAGCAAGCATTAAACAAATATCAGTTTGATGCCGCTTTTGGTGGTGCCCGTCGTGATGAAGAAAAATCACGCGCTAAAGAACGTGTATATTCTTTCCGTGATAAAAACCACCGTTGGGACCCTAAAAACCAGCGTCCTGAGCTTTGGAACATCTACAACGGCAAAGTAAACAAAGGTGAAAGCATCCGCGTATTCCCACTTTCTAACTGGACTGAGTTAGATATTTGGCAATACATCTATCTAGAAAACATCGAAATCCCGGGTCTTTACCTAGCAGCAAAACGTCCGGTGGTTGAGCGTGATGGTATGCTCATCATGGTGGACGATGAACGCATGCCTTTAAAAGAAGGTGAAGTGCCAGAAGAAAAAATGGTGCGTTTCCGTACCCTCGGCTGCTATCCATTAACCGGTGCCGTTGAATCGGAGGCCGCTACGCTTCCCGATATTATCCAAGAAATGCTATTAACCACCACTTCAGAACGCCAAGGTCGAGCCATTGACCATGATTCATCCGGCTCTATGGAGAAGAAAAAGCAAGAGGGTTATTTCTAATGTCACATAAATCCGATTTAATCAGTGAAGATATTCTTGCCTATCTAAAACAGCACGAAAATAAAGAGCTACTACGCTTTTTAACCTGCGGTAATGTTGATGATGGTAAGTCTACCCTTATCGGTCGCTTATTGTTCGATTCAAAGATGATTTTTGAAGACCAATTAGCGGCTATCGAAAACGATAGCACCAAGCATGGTACCACTGGCGAAAAGGTTGACTTAGCGCTATTGGTTGATGGCTTAGCAGCCGAGCGTGAGCAAGGTATTACCATTGACGTTGCATACCGTTATTTCTCAACAGATAAACGCAAGTTCATCATTGCCGATACTCCTGGGCACGAACAATATACACGTAACATGGCAACCGGCGCCTCTACTTGTGACCTAGCGATCATTCTTGTAGATGCACGCTATGGCGTTCAGACTCAGACTAAGCGTCACAGTTTCATTGCATCTCTGTTGGGCATTAAACACGTTGTGGTTGCCGTGAACAAAATGGACTTAATGGACTTTGACGAAAAAGTCTTTAACGACATTAAAGCTGACTACGAAGCGTTTTCTCAGCAACTTGATATAAGCGACATTCACTTTGTTCCGCTTTCTGCCCTTGATGGTGACAACGTTGTAACACGTAGCGAGCGCTCTCCTTGGTACAAAGGCAAAACGCTGATGGAGATTCTAGAGAAAGCTGAGATCAATGCTGATAAGAATCTAGAGAACTTCCGTTTCCCTGTTCAGTATGTAAACCGTCCAAACCTAGATTTCCGTGGTTTCTGCGGTACGGTTGCATCCGGTATTGTCCGCCCAGGCGATGAAGTTACTGCGCTACCCTCTGGTAAGCAATCAAAAGTGAAATCCATTGTGACCTTTGAAGGCAATCAGCAAGAAGCCTTTATTGATCAAGCTGTAACAATCACACTAGAAGACGAAATTGATGTCAGCCGTGGCGACATGTTGGTGAAAACCAGCGATCTTCCACAAACCGCTAGCACGCTGAATGCAGAAGTGGTGTGGATGAGCGAAGAAGCCATGAAGCCAGGTAAGCAATACGATATTAAGTTTAGTGCTACACCAACAACAGGTTCGATCTCTCGCGTACATCACCGCGTTGATGTAAACACTTTAGAGAAAATTGAAGACTCCGAATTAAAACTTAATGAAATCGGTTTATGTGAATTAACGCTGAACAAATCAGTAGCATTTGATCCGTATAAGCGCAACCGTGCTACTGGCGCCTTTATCATTATTGATCGTTTGAGTAATGTCACGGTTGGTGCAGGTATGATTGTTGGTGCTGCTGATGCCAATAATGATCAAGACTTAAGTGCGGTTACTGCTATTGAGAAAGCCAATCGCTTCGATCAAAAAGCTGCAAGCATCAGCTTTACGGGTGAGAACAAACACGTACTTGCCGCAGCGGTTGATCGCAAGTTATTTGCTCTAGGTCGCGCGGCAGCACTGATCAGCAAAGATGATATTGGTAAAAACAAGCCCGAAGACATGGCTCGAATTATCAATCAAGCTGGTCTAATCGCACTTTGCACGTTTGATCACGATAACGCGGACTTGGTTATCGATAGTAGCTCTACCGATGTCAATAGTGCTATTGCAGACATTCAAG
Source organism: Bermanella marisrubri (assembly GCF_012295615.1). Taxonomy (NCBI): domain Bacteria; kingdom Pseudomonadati; phylum Pseudomonadota; class Gammaproteobacteria; order Oceanospirillales; family Oceanospirillaceae; genus Bermanella; species Bermanella marisrubri. The sequence goes on along the minus strand of NZ_CP051183.1, from coordinate 726,571 downwards.
AGAAAGGCATTATTTAAGTCTTTCTCAAATACAAATAGATAAACCCGCCAACCCACTGGTTAGCGGGTTTTTTTATTTCATTAAAATCGAGACCGGAAATACAGACGAATTTCGTTGTCTGTTTCTTCTACTTTTAATATGACCTGAGGCTTCTTCAAATTTAGTAGTGTTCGTGTATTGCTTTCATTAAGATACACTTTAAGAAATCCATTTTTATCGACAAAAAAGCTTTCAGAGCCCACCCCCTTTGGCAAACGCTGTAACCATTTCTCCAATGACATGTCAGAAAAAGTCAGTGTGACAAAATCTCCTTGCTCAGGCGCAAAATCAGAAATCGTATCTATCTCTATATTGTCTATACTAATTCTAAACTCATCTGCCCCTAGGCCACCAACAAACACATCTTGACCTGCTGATTCCACCAAAACATCATCTTCAGGCGTTCCGAGAATAGTATCTGCAACTAGAGCCGATGAATAAATATTGAAAATTAAGACTATAATCAATCTCACCATAAGAACTCATCCCTTTTTAATCGCTATAAGAAAAAACCCAGCACCTTTAAGGTACTGGGTTTTATTTAGGTTATCGAGTTATATTCGATAGTTTAATTGACATCAAAGCGATCGGCATTCATTACTTTGCTCCATGCATCTACGAACTCTTTAGCGAAACGGCTTGCTTCGTCATCACTAGCATAAAGTTCGGCCAATGCACGAAGTTGCGAATTTGAGCCGAAGATGAGATCCATGCGTGTGCCTTTCCATTTTACCTTACCAGTTTTGCGATCAAGGCCTTCGAATAGTTCCGCATCTTTAGATGTCGGTTTCCATTCAGTGGCCATATCTGTCAAATTAACGAAGAAGTCATTGGTTAATTGACCAGGGCGATCGGTAAACACGCCGTAATCGGTATCATCGAAGTTAGCACCTAAAGCTCGCATACCGCCTACAAGCACAGTCATTTCCGGAGCCGTCAAACCCATTAATTGGGCTTTATCGACCATAAGTGCTTCCGCCGACACAGTGTACTTAGTCTTCTGATAATTGCGGAATGGATCAACCATCGGCTCTAACCATTCAAAGGACTCTGCATCTGTTTGCTCATCCGTCGCATCAGTACGGCCTGGCGTGAAAGGCACTGTAATTTTGTGACCTGCATCGTGCGCTGCTTTTTCTACCGCTGCACAACCTGCCAAGACAATGGTATCCGCCAAGGAGATTTTTTTATTGCCTGATTGAGCTGAATTAAAATCCGCTTGTACTTTTTCCAATGCGCCCAAAGCCTTGCTAAGTTTTGCGGGCTCATTCACTTTCCAGTCTTTTTGAGGTGCTAAGCGTACACGAGCACCATTGGCGCCGCCACGCATATCCGACTGACGGAACGTAGACGCCGATGCCCAAGCGGTTTTAACAAGCTCAGACACACTCAAGCCAGAAGCCAGTAATTTTGCTTTCAAATCAGCAATATCTTTATCATCTACTAGTTCGTGATCCACCGGAGGTACGGGGTCCTGCCAAATCAAATCCTCTTTAGGTACATCAGGACCTAAATAGCGATCTTTTGGCCCCATGTCGCGGTGGGTCAACTTGAACCAAGCTCGTGCAAACGCATCCGCAAATTCTTCTGGATTCTTATGGAAGTGTTCCGAGATCTTGCGATACTCCGGATCTTCTTTCATAGCCATATCGGCTGTGGACATCATGAGATTCACTTTCTTCGATGCATCTTCGGCATCAGGCGCATGGTCGTTATCAGCAAGACCTTTTGGCTGCCATTGATTAGCACCAGCTGGGCTTTTGGTGAGTTCCCACTCATAGCCAAACAACACGTCAAAATAGCTCATATCCCATGTGGTAGGTGTTGGTGTCCAGGCTCCCTCTAAACCACTGGTGGTGGTATCACGGCCCATGCCCTTGCCATGGCTGTTCTTCCAGCCGAACCCCATTTCTTCCATTGGCGCCGCTTCAGGCTCAGGCCCCACTTTGTCAGGATCGCCAGCACCATGTGCTTTACCAAACGTATGACCACCTGCAGTTAACGCCACAGTTTCGTAATCATTCATGGCCATACGAGCAAAGGTCTCGCGGATGTCTTTAGCCGATGCTAAGGGATCTGGATTGCCATCAGGGCCTTCAGGGTTCACATAGATTAAACCCATTTGTACGGCGGCTAGCGGGTTTTCCAGATCACGGTCGCCCGTATAACGACTATTGGACTTATCGCTGGTAGCTAGCCATTCGCCTTCTGCTCCCCAATAAATGTCCTCTTCTGGCTCCCACACATCCTCACGACCTCCAGCGAAGCCAAACGGCTTTAAGCCCATAGATTCAATCGCACAGTTACCGGCTAGTATGTATAAGTCGGCCCATGATAGTTTACGTCCATATTTCTTTTTAATCGGCCACAATAGTCGGCGCGCTTTATCTAGGTTACCGTTATCTGGCCAGCTGTTAAGTGGAGCAAAGCGCTGAGTACCAGCGCCTGCTCCGCCGCGACCGTCTGCTACGCGGTAAGTGCCAGCACTGTGCCACGCCATACGAATCATAAAGGGGCCATAGTGGCCATAATCTGCGGGCCACCAATCTTGGGAATCTGTCATTAAGGCAATAAGGTCTTTTTTTACAGCTTCTAAATCCAGACTTTTAAACTCCGCAGCATAATCAAAGTCTTCATCCATAGGATTGGATTTATCAGTATGCTGATTGAGAATTTTCAAATTAAGGCTGTTTGGCCACCAATCGTCGTTTTGCATACCGCCGCCAGCGGCGTGATTAAATGGGCATTTACCTTGGTCTGCCATGGGATAACTCCTGCTTTGTTTTGTGTTTTTAACTCCTATTTAGTTATAGTTGATAGTGATCACACTCACTAATTAATTATGACTAAGAGCACGATAGTTTTTAACTTTTTCGTTTATAAAGCCTATTTGCATAAAGATCTTTTTCGTCACAAGCACTAGGTCTAAATGAATCGCTTAGTCGTACTAGGAAAACACATCTATCTCTTAACAAGGTAACGTGTCAATGCTGCTTCAACTGGAAGACATCGTTAAGTCTCATCGGCAACCCAACGGGGAAACTCTAAGGGTTTTAAGTAACGTAAACATGTCGCTAGAGCGCGGAGAGTCACAAGCGTTACTAGGCGAAAGCGGCAGTGGTAAAAGCACGTTGTTACATCTAATCGCAGGGTTAGATCATGCCGATACTGGACACATCTTTTTTAATCAAAAGAGGTATTCAGATTTATCTGACCAGCAAAAAAATCTGATACGACGTCAAGAACTCAGCCTAATCTTTCAGCAATATCATCTGATTGCCTCTCTGGATGTAGCCGATAACATTCGAATCCAAGCTAATCTATGCAATAAAATTGACGAAGATTACTTCACTCATCTTACTAAGCGTTTAAATTTAACCAAGCATTTAAATCACTATCCACATCAGCTCTCAGGTGGCCAGCAGCAAAGAGTCGCCATCGCTCGAGCACTATTACACCGCCCCAAATTAATTCTTGCAGACGAACCCACTGGAAATTTGGACGAAACTACAAGCAAATTGGTTATGGACACATTCTTTGAACTCATCCAAGAAAACAATACCGCGTTACTCATGGTTACTCATAGTCCAGCCATGGCAGGCTATTGTGATACGCAATGGCAACTACACAATGGTCATTTGGTGCGCTCATGAGCAACATTACTTGGATAACTTGTAAAACCTTGCTCAGCCACTACCGCTACAAGAAAAGCCAGACCGTTTTTTTATTACTGGGATTGATCCTAGGTGTCGCGTTATGGTCCGCTGTAGAAATTATCAACGGACACGCCAAAGCCAGTTATGCCGAAGCCAATCAGCTGCTAGGTGCGCAAGCCAATGACTGGATCTACTCAAACCTTGATTCGGTTCCATTAGATGACTACATCAAACTTAGACGCTCTGGTTGGCGACAAGTTTACCCTGTCATTGAGAAACGCCTGAGTACAAAAGACGGCATGCCATTAACCCTGATAGCTACCGATCTAATGGCGCTGCCGAAAACGGATGATACGCAGCCAAACGCTTTAGATTTTTCATTGTGGCAATCACTTTTTCAAGCACCTTACGCCGTCATGGTTCCCGAAAATATAGCGAAAAAATTATCTATAACGGAAGGTAGCTCAATAAAATTGAGCAGTGGTCGCGCATTACCACCAGCCATTATTGGCCACTATACACAGCAAGGGCAGCGTCTTTTTATGGACATAGGCGCCGCTGCGATTGTCTTAGATCAAGCAAACCCTAGCTATTTAGTAGTCAGTTCTTTAAGTCAGGATGAGCGTCAAGCACTCGATGCTTGGTTAAAGCGCAACACGCCGTCGCTTTATCGTATCGAAAACCAACAACCCTTGGACTTAACACAATTAACACAAAGCCTACATACACATCTAAGCGCAATGAGCTTGCTTGCCTTTGCTGTTGGCTTGTTTATTGTGTTCAATGCTGTGCGCTTTTCCCTACACACGCGCCGACATACCTTTGCAATTTTACGTGAACTCGGTGTGGATGATATTTACATTTTCATCGCCATTTTTATAGAAGCCAGTTTACTCAGTTTGATCGCCAGCATTCTCGGCCTATTGATGGGCTATGGCCTCAGTCAGTTGTTATTACCGTCCATTGCATCCACATTACAAAATCTTTATGGCGCTGTTTTAAGTCAATCTATTATCTTATCTTGGCATACGCTGTTGGGTGCCTGGCTACTCACCCTGCTTGGATTAGCTCTAGCCCTAGTGGCACCTCTGATTCAACAAGCAAAGCAAACTAGAAAAAATGCTTTGAACATACAAAGTAACTGGTCATTCGAAGCGACTCAGCAAAAACGACTGACTATTTATGCGCTCATTGTCCTATCGATTGCGGCAATCAGCTACCAGTGGCTCGACAGCTTGCTGCATGGATTTGTTCTCTTAGCTGTTTTACTATTTTGTGGAGCCGCTATTTTGCCGTTCATTATTCAATTTACATTAAGTCAATTACGTCGGGCTTCAATAAAACAGGCCAATAGTTTTAGCAAATGGCAATGGTCCGAAGGTATCACTCAGATGATTCCTATGAGAACCGCTTTTATGGCAATGCTATTGGCTCTCACCGCCAACTTTGGTGTAGATTCACTGGTAAGTTCCTTTAAATCAGCTCTTGACCAGTGGTTACAGCAACGTATTGCCGCTGATGTCTACATACAAAATAATTCTCCGAAGATCGAGCAAGCGATAGCGATCCTTCCATGGGTGCAAGATACGCACATTCGCAATGGCTTAAGCCTGCGTTGGCCAGAGCATCAAACGCGCCCAACCCTCATTCGCGGGCTCGATCCAAGGGCACCTGATGTAACGTCATTGCCTATGGCGGAAACACTATACGTTTCCCATGAAAACAAAGCAGCACAATGGCCTACGCTCTATGAGCATCCAAGTATTCTGGCCAATGAACAAGTAAAGTATCTGGCTGGAATTGAGTTGGGTGATACTATTTTTTTAAATACACTCGATGGCGAACAAAAGGCTTTTACCGTCGCTGGTTTTTATTACGATTATGGCAATCCCTATTATCAATTTTATTTACCTTTTAATACGGTAAAAAATATCTGGCCACAAGCGAAACCAAAAGGCATAGCATTATGGCTAAATAGAAAAGCAAAAAACAATGAAATCGATTGGGAAAAAGACATACTCGAACTGGGTTTAAAGCCTGGCGATTGGATTGATAGACGAAGCATTCTCAATGTCTCGATGACGATTTTTGATCGCACATTTTCAATGACGGCAGCAATTAATAGCCTAACCTTCTTGGTCGCCGGTATCGCGCTGTTATTATCGCTCCTAGCTCAACACGAAAAACAGTTAGCAAGCTACGCTCATTGGCGCAGTATGGGGTTAACCTGGTTTGAATGGGTGACTCTCACAGGGAAACCCATCTTTATTGCACTCACAATGACATGGTTACTCTCTATCCCGCTAGGCTCACTTTTAGCCTTGCTTCTAATACACGATATTAATGTATTATCTTTTGGCTGGACTATGGATCTTAAGTGGCAATGGCAATCGGCTTTAAAGCTTGGTGTGCTCTGTATTATTGTCTCAATGGCGGCTTTCTTTATTGCAGCATTACAAGTGAAATATAAGCTACCAACCGCTTTGAAAAAGTTAGGGCAAGACCAATGAAATATCGATTACTGTGCATCTATTTAATTGTACTTTCGACATCAACTATTACTCAAACTAGCTCAGTACTGAAGCAAGACGCTGAAACACGAAACTTTGCCAATGTCGTTCCAGGGGTATCTATTGACATACCCAAGGATCATCTACCACATCCAGACTTTCGCATTGAATGGTGGTACTTCACCGCCAACGTATGGGACAAGAATGGTAAGCATTATGGCCTACAATTTACTTTATTCAGACAAGCATTAGCTCCGGCGAAAAGAATAGAAAAAGAAAACTATAGACGCGACTTTCCTTGGCGTAGCCGACAGAGCTGGATGGCCCATAGTGCTATTAATAGTAGCGATGGTCATTTTTATGAAGAGCGTTTCGCCCGGGGAGGTATAGGACAAGCGGGGGTTATATTTAACCAGAAACAACACTTTGAAGCTTGGATCGATGATTGGCAATGGCAAGGAAAAAATCATAATCCCGTAAATTCATCACTATCATTCTCAGTGAAAGATCACTTCATAACATTGACCTTGAATGGCGATGATAAGTGGATAAAACATGGTGACAACGGCTTTAGTCAGAAATCAACAACCGAAGCGAGTTACTATTATTCACATCCTGAGATTACTGTTGCCGGAGCTATCCAAATGCCGAACGGTGAACGCGTAAATATTAATGGTCAAGGTTGGCTAGATCGTGAGTGGAGTTCTCAGTTTTTAACACAGCAGCAGAAAGGATGGGACTGGCTCTCTATACAGCTCAATAACGGTGCCCGGTTGATGCTGTTTCAATTGCGTGATAGCGAAAATAAAACTGATTTTCAAAGCGGAACTTGGATAAATAAGCTCGGAGATAAAATCGTACTGACGCAAAAGGATATTGCACTTACCCCTACAAATTACAGCTCTATTAATACTCGCAATGTACCTACTGAGTGGAAACTGGACATAAAAAAAATAAATAAGAATCTACTTGTTAAAGCATATTATGAAAACAGTTGGTTAGATACGCTGTACCCTTATTGGGAAGGGCCTATCAAAGTAATCAATAGAAAAACCGAAAAAGATGTCGGAGTAGGATTTATGGAAATGACTGGTTACTAGTTTTATTTAGAGGATTCTTTATCACGATACATATGCTGATCGGCCTCTGCAAACCAATCCTCTACGGTACGATGATTCTTTTTTAATTGAGACATACCAAAAGAAAACGACATACTTTTGGTTTTTCCGTTACCGGTCTCAAACTCAATTTCGGAGCCTAGCCGCTTACAAAAATCCAACGCCTCTTGCTCCGTAGTATCATCTAATAGCATCGCAAACTCGTCACCACCATAGCGAGCTACAGCGTCGCAACGACGGGATTGATTCAATAACGTTTTCGCAAAAGTCGTGAGCACCTCATCTCCGACAATGTGACCATATTGATCATTAACCTGTTTAAAATCGTCTAGATCAATAAATACCAAGGTTACATTTTGACCGGAACGATGATAGCGCTCCATGGCATCCAACAATTCCTCTTTAAATGCACGAATATTTAACGCCCCTGTTAGGCCATCTTTTCGTGACATTTGCTCCAACTCGGCGTAAGCCTCGTTAAGTTGCTGCAAAGAAAAATCTAACGCTGTCTCTGCATTTTTAAGATCAGAAACGTCCTGTATAGAAGAAACAAAATACGAGGGCACGCCATGCTCATCTCGAATTAAGGTCGTTGAAAGCTTTGCCCACACCCAATGACCGTCTTTGTGGAGATATTGTTTAACCTTCGAGAAATTACTTTGAGTTTCACCGGATAGGGATTTTTTAATCCACGCTAAACTTTCTGGGATGTCTTCTTCACGAGATATTTGCGAGAACGTTATGGAGAGGAGTTCATCCTCTTCATAACCGAGGAAATCTAGGAGAAAATCGTTAACGTGTATAAAACGACCGTTTAAATCCACATGACACAACCCCACCGCCACTTTATCAAATGACTCTTTGTATTTGGGATCGACACCCGATACCCCTTGGGTTATCGGGCTGATTTTCTTGGCTGTCATATGGCTAAGGCGATGCCTGACCTCGAGAGCGACCATTGTTAGTCCATACTTAAGATTAATTCAAGTATGAGAAATAACAAGCAGTCACATGACCAAATGCGCCTTTAGTCCTAGTTTGAGGCACTTTTTAGAGCGGTTTCAAAAATCTCAGTGTGGCAATACGATTACAACAATGTCCAAATTTATGAAACGTCGCGCCTGATTTTGTGGTTTGAAGCCAGTTTATAAATCATCATGTTCCACAAAAATTAGCTCGTTGGTATCAAAGCCCTTAGCTTTAGCTACGGTTTTAAAGCGATTAATCACGGCCTCTCCAGGATTAGGAGTTCGCGCCAGTAACCATAGATAATCCGTATCTGGACCTGAAATAAAGGCATACTCATAACCCTCTTTATCCAAATCGAATACGACGTAAGATCCATAGAAAGGTCCAAAAAAAGAGACTTTTAGATATCCTGTACGTTCGTCTTCAACGAAGTAAGCCTTACCTTGTGCTTGATTCCATTCCTGATCTTCAATGGAATAACCTCGGTTAAGCACATTAATTCCACCATCGTCCCGTTTACTGTAGGTCGCAGAGATATTTTTAAGTCCGCGTTCAAAAGAATGATCGAGTCTTGCTACTTCATACCAGGTGCCAAGATATCGGTCAGCTTCAAATCCTGTAACAGGTGAAACTCTTTCAGGCATACCCAAGCAACCTGTAAGTACAACCAGAAAAAACAGCATAACGATGGCTTTCATTCTTTTAAATCCTGTCCCTCTTAATTTGATGGTTATACTCATACTTAACCAAAATCGATCATAGTCTTTTAATTTACGAACTGACAACTATCAGATAACCATCTACTTTTTAGTTCACGACAGGATATTAATTCTCTATTACTTCCTGTCTTTGTCTCTGATATTCATCATACGAAGTATTGATATTGTCGAGGCATTCTTCCCTTTGGGGCTCTGGTAAACGTCTACACTCATTTTCTTGTCCAACTTTAATACCATCATACACAGCACGGTTACTGCAAGCGGCTAAAAACACAAACGCCCCGAATACAAAAATACCCTTCCAACTCATTGCTCTTCCTTCTATCTACGCCTTTTTAACAAATGCTGCCGTCACCATCATTTCGCCGGCTCCATCCACTTTACAATCAAGCTGATGATCCTTTCCTTCCACAATGCGTCGAATCAACGCCTTTGTGCCGATCTTTAGTACCTGAGAGCTGCCTTTTACCTTTAAATCTTTTACCAAGGTGACTTTATCGCCTTCGTTCAAAACGGAACCATTTGCATCCTTCTCTGTTAGCGGCGCATCTTCTTTCTCTTTTTCAACAGGATCCCACTCATAACCACATTCAGGGCAAATCAGCAGGTTTTGATCTGGATAGACATATTCAGATTGACATTTAGGGCAAGATGGTTGACTCATAAATCATGTACTTCTTGTCATTAAAATTAGGGTTCATCATACAAGGATTTTGTACCGAAACCTAACCCACTGAACCTTTACATAGATCCATGTCAAGCCTACCTTGATCTCGCAATTTCTCGTACAATCTGGCGCTTATTGATTTTCCATCCACTCAGCCCATAAGAGCAGTGCTATGGCCGTTGAAACTGCCCCGAAAAAAGCCACAAAAGACGCATCTGAACACACACCTATGATGCAGCAATATTTGCGCATTAAAGCGGAGCACCCGCAGCAGCTGGTGTTTTATCGCATGGGTGATTTCTATGAGCTGTTTTATGACGATGCCAAGAAAAGCGCGCGCTTATTGGACATTACGCTAACCGCGAGAGGCAAAAGCGGTGGCGCGCCGATCCCCATGGCAGGTATCCCTTACCATGCAGCGGAAGGCTATATCGCCAAACTGGTGAAAATGGGTGAATCTGTGGCCATTGCCGAGCAAATTGGCGACCCAGCCACCAGCAAGGGGCCAGTTGAACGCAAAGTCGTGAGGGTGATTACACCGGGTACCCTGACAGATGAAAGCTTTTTGGATGAGCGTCGAGACAATTTATTGGTAGCGGTGAATAGCCACATTGATGGCCGAACACAAAAACAGACCCATGGCATTGCAACACTGGATATCAGCAGCGGCCGCTTCAGTGTGATGGAAGTTCATTCAGAAGAAGCATTGCATGGTGAACTAGAGCGTCTGCGCCCGGCTGAGCTGCTCTACAGTGAAGATCAACAACACAGTAACGAAATAGTCGAGCGTAAAGGGGCTCAGAGTTTGCCGCCTTGGGAATTTGAATACGAGACTGGCTTTCGCCTGCTGACCGAACAATTCCAAACCAAAGACTTGCATGGCTTTGGTTGTCAGCATTTGAAGCAAGCCATTGGCGCTGCAGGTAGTTTGATTCATTACGCTAAAGAAACTCAGCGCACCAACTTGCCCCACATTCGCACTCTCCTTCTAGAGCAAGCGGACGATGCCATCGTCATGGATGCGGCTACCCGCAAAAATCTCGAAATTGATATCAATTTAAACGGTGATACTGATTTCACCTTGGCCTGGGTATTAGATCGTACCGCGACGGCCATGGGCAGTCGACTATTGCGTCGCTGGCTGAATCGACCCTTACGTCAACAATCCGTGTTGAAAGAGCGACAACATGCTATTGGCGCCATGATCGAAACCCATGGTTATGAAGATATCCACAATGTGCTCAAACAAATCGGTGATATCGAGCGGATTCTCAGCCGAGTGGCATTGCGCAGCGCCCGCCCTCGAGATCTGGCGCGCTTACGAGATGCTTTAGCCGTTTTACCACAATTGCAAAACGCCATATCAGATGTCGATGCAGCGCCCATTGCGGCTCTGGGTCAACGCATTAGTACCTACCCAGAGACAGTTGAAACCCTAACCAATGCGGTTGTAGAAAACCCACCTGTGGTGATTCGTGACGGTGGTGTGATTGCCGAGGGGTTTGACGAAGAATTAGATGAGCTGCGCGGCATCAGTGAGAACGCCGGCCAGTTCCTAATCGACATTGAAACCCGTGAACGTGAAAAGACCGGTATTAGCACCTTAAAAGTAGGCTACAACCGAGTGCACGGTTATTACATTGAAATCAGCAAAGCTCAAGCGGGTGAGGCGCCAACCGAGTATATTCGTCGACAGACATTGAAAAATGCGGAGCGTTTTATCACACCTGAACTTAAAGAGTTTGAAGACAAAGCGCTTTCCAGCAAAAGCCGCGCGCTTTCTCGAGAAAAAGCCCTTTATGAAGAACTCATTGAATCCTTAGCGGATCAATTAGCGGCTCTGCAAGATACAGCGGCCGCCATCAGCGAACTGGATGTATTGTCGAATTTAGCAGAACGAGCCGTCACCCAGCGCTATGTTCGCCCTGAGCTCACCGAAAATGCTGGCATTGATATTCAACAGGGCCGCCACCCCGTGGTAGAAGCCGTCATCGAAGACCCATTTGTGGCAAACGATGTGCGCTTTGATCAAAACCGTAAAATGCTCGTGATTACCGGCCCAAACATGGGTGGTAAGTCGACCTATATGCGTCAAGCAGCACACATTGCGTTGCTCGCCCACATTGGTAGTTATGTTCCGGCAGATAGCGCGACGATTGGTCTTCTAGATCGCATTTTTACCCGTATGGGCTCAAGCGATGACGTCGCCGGTGGCCGTTCAACCTTTATGGTAGAAATGACAGAAACCGCTAACATTCTCCATCACGCTACTGCGCAAAGCTTGGTCTTGATGGATGAAGTGGGTCGCGGTACCAGTACGTTTGATGGTTTATCTTTAGCTTGGGCCAGCGCTGAATATCTCTCAAAACACACTCAAGCCTATACCCTATTCGCGACCCACTATTTTGAAATGACGCAGTTGGTGGAGAGCAGTGACAATGTTGCCAACGTGCATTTAACCGCTACCGAACATAATGACCATATTGTATTTCTCCACCATGTGGAAGAAGGCCCCGCCAGCCAAAGCTATGGCTTGCAAGTAGCCAAGCTAGCGGGCGTGCCTTTAGAAGTCGTGGAACAGGCCAAACAAAAGCTTGCTTTGTTAGAAGAAACCAACATTGAACCCAGCCCGATTGAGCAATCCATTTCTGAGACACCTCAAGTGGCTAAAGTCACGGAACCTCAACCTTCAGCGTCTCAGCCAAACGACAGTGCAGAAGCCATCTGGCAGGGAGACATGTTCGCAGCACCGCCTGAACCCAGTGAAGTGGAATTAGCGCTTAAAGATATCAGCCCAGATGATCTGACACCAAGGCAAGCGCTTGAACTACTTTATGAACTCAAGGGCAAACTAAAATAATTATCGAGTTTACTGATAAGCACTATAGTTTTAATCGACTTTAAAACTATAGTGCTTTTGTGTATAAAGCCACCTGTTTATAGATAACCTTGCTCACAGGCTATGGCCTGACTAAAATGAGCGCTTTAGTGATTTGATTAGCGAATAAAAACGCCCATAGGGCCAGAGAGAGAAGCCAATGACTTTTGTCGTAACGGAAAACTGCATCAAGTGTAAATACACAGACTGTGTTGAAGTCTGCCCAGTAGACTGTTTTTATGAAGGCCCTAACTTCCTAGTAATTCATCCTGATGAGTGTATCGACTGTGCCCTTTGTGAGCCAGAATGCCCAGCAGAAGCGATCTTTAGTGAAGATGAACTACCCGCAGGACAAGAGAAGTTTATTGAATTAAATGCTGAACTCGCTGAAGAATGGCCAAACATTACAGAGATGAAAGACAAGCTTCCAGATGCTGAAGAATGGGACGGTGTCGAAGGTAAAATTGAGCATCTTGAGCGTTAAGCACAATACAACTCAGCAAAAAAAGCAGCTTCGGCTGCTTTTTTTGTATCTGTAACATTCTATAAACGGAGTTATATCCATCATTGTGAAAAATGGCCAACTTGACCCGTTTCATTTCATGTTCATTCAGGACACACTGAAACCGCTCGTATAATAATTAAAAAGGAGCTGAGATGAACCGCATCCAACTTTTCGCGGTATTCATTGTATGTCTGGGCACTGCAGCTTTGTATTTTAGTCATGACAACAACGCCCTCGAGGGCAATCAGCATGCTAACAGCCAACAAGGCGATAATACCTCTTTAAAAACAGCTCGGATCGAAGCAGACGTGTACGCGGAAGAATAAGCACACATTAAAAAAGGGCAGAGACTATAAGCCTCTACCCTTTTTGCTTTTCACCCTAGGTGTCATCCTAACTTGGTGCCATCCTGGCCTGTCCGATGCTTTCCGTACCCGTCCACTGGTTCAGCGTCCTGCTGAAAAGTCCTAAGATCGTCCTAACCTTTGAATTTAAAGATAGTCGCTCTTATTACCTCTGCAAGTCATTTTGCGCCAACTTGCATAGATAGGATGTTTTTAATGCATTTTCGCTTCATCAAACCCATCAGTAGCCTCTGAACGCTGTGGTAACCACCACCAAGGATCAAACATCTTATCCTTATGAGCATGAACAGGCTGCCCCATCATTGGGTATAAGACTGACACTTGTTCGCGTTTGGCAATATCACTGACTTGCTGCATCGGTTCGAACCAAGGATGAAACGCCAATTTAAAAGTGCCGTTGTGTACCGGTAATAAACGCTTGCCTTGCAAATCTTGATGGCCCTTCACCGTGCCGTCAGGAAACATATGGTTATGAGCCCAGTCTGGGTTATAGGCTCCATTCTCCATGATCGTCACATCGAAAGGTCCGTAACGCTCACCAATCTCTTTAAACCCAGAAAAATATCCACTATCACCACTAAAATAGATGCGCGTCGCCTCGTCGATGATAACCCACGAAACCCATAGTGTTTCATCACGATTAAATAATCCACGTCCAGAAAAATGATTACTTGGTGTGGCAGCGATTCTAAAAGGACCAACTGTTGCTTCCTGCCACCAATCAAACTCTTGCACTTTTTCCTTGGGTACACCGAAATCCAGTAAGTAACGCCCTACTTTTAATGGCACAAAAAATTGACCAACTTTTTCATGAAGCTGCTCAATAGTAGATTCGTCCAGGTGGTCGTAGTGATCGTGACTAATCAATACAAAATCAATAGGCGGTAATTCTTCAATGGATATCGGTGGGGCATGGAACCGCTTTGGACCTATCCATTGGAAAGGACTCGCACGCTCACTGAACATTGGATCGGTCAGAATCAACTTTCCAGACAACTTCATCAATACTGTACTATGACCTAAACGGTATAAAGTTCCATTTGGTGCCTGCTCTATTTGCTCAGGCGTCAGCGTTTGCGTGGGTATAGGACGGTCAGGCTCGGTAAAAGGGAACTCGGTAAACCAAAACTTGTTGATGATATCGATGGTTCGAGCAAAGCCATAATCCTTTTCAAAGGGTTCTAAATTAATAAACTTACCATCTTTGTAGTGATCGCTTTGATATTGCTTTTGTTCTTTACCTGCACAGGCAAGTAACGATAAAAGCATCGATGCTAGAACTATAGCCAATACAAACTTCACCATACTCTCCTGTTTCTTGCTGTTACAGCCAAGCACCGTACCAAAGCAGGCATAAGCATCTCTCTACACTCATGCCGTAACTGACTGCCAGCTAATGATCAGCCAGCAACAAACGCCATGACATCTTTCATTGGCATATGATCACTGGTATCTCGACCATACCAAGTATCGACGATTTTGCCGTGTTCATTGATCAAAAAATCCGCCGGAACCAATCGAACGTGTGGATTTGGCTTGGGTCTACCACCTTTGATCATACCGCGTACGATGCGTGGTAGCTTAAAAAATAATGCTTTAAACAATGCAGAAGACGAATGCTGCACCTGATATTTGTTATACAGACTTAAATCGGGATCACTAATGAGTCGAAATGGCCGAGGATGCTTTGCAACAAAGTGACGAACCACATCCGCCGGTGAACTGAAGACAGCAATGATTTCAACATTATTGTCTTTGAACTGTCGATATTGGTTGGTTAGCTCGTATAACCTTAAATTACAAAATGGACACGCGGCATCTCTAAAGAAGGCGAGCAGTATTTTTTTACCTTGGTAGTCTTTGAGACGGATGGATTGACCATAAATATCGTTGGCGAGGAAATCGATGCTTTCGCAAGGGGCTTCTAACTTCATATTTTACCTATATTTTGGTTCATTGGATGTACGCAGATAATCATGATTTAGATTCATATTGCTGGGACAACGTGCCGAATATAGGACTATCCGTTTTTTGTCCTTTTAGCTTGTTTTTTTTCTGCCCGACGCCTTCTAAAGAATGCCTGCACAATATCAGTACACTGATCAAGCAAAATACCAGATACTACTTCCACTCGATGGTTAAAATAAGACTGCGTTAAAATCGTCTGCTGGCTTTCTATCACACCGGCTTTGGGTTCAGTTGCTCCATAAACCAAGCGACGGATTCGGCTATGAACGATGGCACCTGCACACATGGTGCAGGGCTCAATGGTGACATAAAGATCGGCATTTACCAGGCGATAATTGCTTACGTTTTTTGCGGCTTGGCGCAATGCCATAACTTCAGCATGAGCGGTTGGATCACATCCAGAAATGGGTTGATTATAGCCTTCGCCTATAACTTCACCATCTAACACCACGACCGCACCCACAGGTACCTCATTTAAAGCATCTGCTTTTTTCGCCTGCTGTATGGCGAGCGCCATAAAGTGTTCATCTTGCAATTCTTGAGACAAGTATCACCTATTCATTTGTATTGCTTGCAAGTTTTGCTTTGCTGTCAGTGTGACGCTGCCAAAAGTCTTGCAAAATAAGTGCGGTTTGCTGGGGTACTTCCAACATAGGCGCATGGCCGATATCCAATAAAACATTCACTTCTACATTAGGCGTATGCTGAAAGAATTTATCGACACTAGAAACATCCAATACTCGATCCTTTTCTCCCCAAAGCACAAGGGTTGGCATGTCCAGTTGCTCAAACACATGCACAAATCCTCCCGCAAATTTTGCCGCTTCCGCTTCTTTATGAATGTGTTCAAAGATGTGTTTATTGGCCTCCGTGCGATTCATAGCTTTGCGCGTTAACACGGATTTTGCCGGCCAAGGCATAAATGGCGGCTGATGCATGGCGTATTCAATCAAGCGATCAAAATCATCTTTTGATTCTACTATAAGCGGGTTATCAAGATTCTTTTCTAATACAATTTCCAAGTCACTGGGTTCATTGCCATAAAAACCCACCGCATCGATTAGGCCCAAGCTTAAAATTCTGTGTGGATGACGATAAGCATATAAGGCCGCTATACCACCGCCCATGCTATTGCCAACGATATGGAACTGTTTTAAACCCAATGCATCGACAAATCGAGCAAGGCGCAAACTCTGCACATCAAAGCCATAAAATAAATCCGAGTCAAAGCTAGATTCACCATGACCTGGTAGATCAGGGGCTATAACATGATAGTCTTCGAGGGAATCCGCCATACGCGTCCAATTATCTTTTTCCGCGGCAAAACCATGTAACAGCAATACGGTTTCTTTACCCTCATCGGCGTTGGCTTCTAGATACACCCACTCATGCTCTTCAAGCTTGATGCGTTTTTCTTGTAAATTAGCAAAGGATCGCTCAACACTAATCGCCAAATCAAAAATACTGTTTTCGATGCTGGCACAGGCAGTGAGTAATGAAAGTGAAATAATAGCGGCAGTTTTTATTAGTATTTTCATAGCGCTTACAGGTTGAGATTGGGTAGCGCTAGGTTAGAACGGAATCATCAGGGGATCAAGACGAAAAGCGATCGTTGGATCCCCAAAAAGTCTGAGATAACTGAATTAGATGGGATCCCGGTCAACCCGGGATCCGCTTCACCAATATGAATTACAATTATTCCCACTCAATCGTAGCAGGTGGCTTAGAGCTCACATCGTAAGTCACACGAGAAACATGTTCGATTTCGTTGATGATTCGATTTGAAACCTTTTCCAGTAGTTCATACGGCAAGTGTGCCCAACGAGCTGTCATGAAATCAATGGTTTCCACCGCGCGCAAGGCAATGACCCATTCATAGCGACGCTGATCACCCACAACACCCACAGACTTAACTGGCAAGAAAACAGCAAAGGCTTGCGAGGTTTTATGATACCAATCAAAGTTGTGAAGCTCTTCAATGAAAATGGCGTCCGCTTCGCGCAGTACATCTGCATATTCTTTTTTCACTTCACCCAAAATTCGAACACCAAGTCCTGGACCTGGGAACGGATGACGGTAAACCATATCGTATGGTAGACCCAGTTCTAAACCGATTTTACGCACTTCGTCTTTGAACAATTCACGCAATGGCTCGACTAATTCCATTTTCATGTCATCTGGTAATCCACCCACATTATGGTGAGATTTGATAACGTGAGCTTTACCTGTCTTCGAGGCCGCCGACTCAATTACATCAGGATAAATAGTACCCTGCGCTAAGAAATCTACTTCTTTAATCTTGCCAGCTTCTTCGTCAAATACATCGATAAATGTATTACCAATGACCTTGCGCTTTTTCTCAGGATCATCAATGCCATTCAGCTTACCCAAGAATAAGTCTTCCGCATCGGCGCGAATTACTTTTACGCCCATGTTTTTGGCAAACATATCCATAACCATGTCGCCTTCGTTTTTACGCAACAATCCGTTATCCACGAATACACAGGTAAGCTGATCACCAATGGCTTTGTGCAACAGCGCTGCAACCACTGAAGAGTCCACACCACCTGACAGGCCAAGTAGAACTTTTCGCTCACCCACTTGTTCACGAACACGAGCAATTTGATCTTCAATAATATTGGCTGGCGTCCACAGAGCTTCGCAACCAGCAATATCACGCACAAAATGCTCAAGCATGCGGCCGCCCTGTAAGGTATGTGTTACCTCGGGATGGAACTGAACACCAAAGAATTGTTTTTCTTCATGATACATAGCTGCGATTGGGCAGCTAGGAGTAGAGGCCATCAGTTCGAAACCTGCTGGCATTTCTGAGACTTTATCGCCGTGACTCATCCAGACATCAAGATAAGTACTACCTTTATTATCAATATGATCAGAAATATCTTTAAAGAAAGGTCCTGCGCTTTCCACTTTAATTTGCGCATAACCAAATTCACGAATATCCGAACCCTGTACTTTACCACCAAGCTGTTCCGCCATGGTTTGCATGCCGTAACAGATGCCTAAAATGGGAAGCCCCATATCAAACACTTCCTCAGTAGCACGAGGACTATTGGCTTCATGCACAGATTCAGGGCCACCCGCTAAAATAATGGCTTTCGGATCAAATTCTTTAATTTCATCAAAGCTCATATCCCAAGGACGGATTTCAGAAAACACACCCAATTCACGAACACGACGTGCGATCAATTGAGTATATTGACTACCGAAATCTAAAATAAGAATTTTCTGTGAATGTATATCTGTCATTTGCGTTCCTAACTGAAAATGATCGGCTAGTTAAAACTAGGGTTCTCATTTTCCGAGACTGAATATTGATAATAGCTATAAAGTAAAAAAACCTGTTGCCTTAGCAACAGGTTGAAATTCATTTCACCCAGTCATTTTACATTTGACTTGAGGTGACGCTGGCGATGATCTAGGTAGGCAAAAATTTTCGAAAGACCGCAGTTTGCTTTTGCAAATGAGGATCTTGAGAAAATTTTTAACACCCCTAGATCGAGCTCAGCAAGCCGATTAGCCTAAGCGATAGTTCGGGGCTTCCTTGGTAATCTGCACATCATGCACATGGCTTTCTTTCATGCCGGCATTACTAATTTTGACAAACTCCGGCTTAGTGCGCATTTCATCAACCGTCGCGCAACCTGTGTAACCCATTGCGCTACGCAAACCGCCCATCATTTGATGCACAACATTACCCATCGGACCCTTAACAGCGATACGACCTTCAATACCTTCAGGTACTAGCTTGTCGTTACCCGCTTTAGAATCTTGGAAATAGCGATCAGCACTACCCTGGCTTTGACCCATGGCACCAATAGATCCCATGCCACGATATGACTTATAAGCACGGCCTTGGAACAACTCAACTTCACCCGGTGCTTCATCCGTGCCCGCCAGCAATGAACCGGCCATAATGACATAGGCACCAGCAACAATCGCTTTCGCCATATCACCACTAAAGCGAATACCACCATCTGCGATAAGTGGTATACCAGTACCCTCTAGTTCTGCCGCAACATCGGCGACTGCGCTAATTTGTGGTACACCCACACCGGCAACGATACGCGTTGTACAGATAGAACCTGGACCAATACCAACTTTTACCGCATCGGCACCCGCATCGGCTAACGCGCGAGCAGCTGCCGCTGTTGCAATATTACCGCCGATCACTTGTACCTCAGGGAAGTTTTGCTTAACCCAGCGCACACGATCGATAACACCTTTCGAATGTCCGTGGGCAGTATCAACCACAACCACATCAACACCGGCCTTGGCTAATGCAGCAACTCGGTCCTCGGTTTCTGGACCCGTACCAACTGCCGCACCCACTCGTAAACGACCTTGATCATCTTTACACGCATTTGGGTGGCTTTGTGCCTTGTTAATATCTTTAACTGTAATCAAACCTGCAAGCTTACCGGTCTCGTTAACCACTAGTAGTTTTTCGATGCGGTTCATTTGCAGTTTCTTTTCAATCTCTTCACGGCTAGCGCCTTCTTTAACCGTTATTAGACGGTCTTTGGACGTCATCACTTCCGAGACCTTCATATTAAGGTCATCCGCGAAGCGAACATCACGTCCGGTGACAATACCTACAAGCTCATCGCCATCCACAACTGGCACACCAGAAATACTGTTTTGAGTCGTGATGGCTCTTAATTCACGAATGGTAGTATTGCTAGGGACCGTAATAGGATCTTTCACCACGCCGCTTTCGTGTTTTTTTACTTTACGAACTTCCGCTGCTTGCTCTTCAATGGTCATGTTTTTGTGAATAATACCCAGACCACCTTCTTGGGCCATAGCAATAGCCAAACGAGCTTCAGTAACGGTATCCATAGCCGAAGAAATCAGAGGAATGTTCAGTTCGATTTCACGGGTTAATTTTGTCTTGAGACTCACTTGGTTAGGCAGTACTTCACTGTAACCTGGAACAAGGAGTAAATCGTCGAATGTGAGTGCGTCTTGTGCAATTCGCAACATAGATGGGACCGCCATACCTGAATAAGAATGGCGCGTAATTGTACATTGTTTCCCCTGCTTGGGTAAATGAAAATCTGCTTATAGAGACGATAAATAATGCAGTTATAAAAGCGTCGTTTTCTAGAGCCTTGATTCATTAGAGGTTTTATCAAAAAACGCTATTTAGAAAGGCTTTCTAGATAATCAAGTAAAGCTTTCCGCACGTGTTTGAAATTAAAAGAAGCGATGTGCTTTTCTTGACTGTTTAGCCAGGTTTTTGGCTCGTCCGCCGCCTCGAATAACCGACGCCCAAATTCGTAAGGCACGATTTGATCATCAGGGCTATGCAACATCATCAATGGAATATCATTTCGCTGGTTGATCCATTGATCAGGGTCATATTGATCAGTAATAGAGTAGGCTGGAAGTTGAAGCAACCAAGTGAGCCAGTTGCTCGCCATGGCGTGAGCGGCCATTTCTGGATAACTATGAAATGCGGCATCCAAGACCAAGGCATCCACCTCTTGCTTATGCTCATAGCTGGCCAAACCGTAAACCGCTAATGTCGCCCCCATACTCTGACCCAGGATAAAAATTCGATCAGAATCACCATGCTCAATCACCCAAGACAATCCACTATGAACATCTTGATAAACATTGGGTAAGTTAGCCAAGCCTTCACTTTTTCCAAATTGTCGATAGCCCAATAAAAAAACGTTATAACCTTGTTCAGGCAACCAATTGACCGAAAGCTGATGATAACTAATGTTTTGTGCATTACCGTGCAGAAAAACAATACTGCCTTTTGCTTCTTCATTTTCTTTCAAATGTGCGGGTAACCACCAACTATATAGCTTTGTACCGTCGGCGGCTTGATGCCAAACTTCTTGATATTCATTGCCCAAACGATCAGGCATAACGGGTAATTTTTTGCTTGGATAGAACATCAAGCTGGTTAAATTGCCACAACCAGCCAATAGCAATAACAAGCAGACAACGAGTGGTCGTTGCATTATCAGTCCTTAACTATTGATACAAAACATAGCGTATTTGCAAACTGTCGTGATCTTCTTGCAAATTATCCATTGCATATTGCTGGTATTGATAAAGCAGTCTTATTTGCTGATCTCGACTAACAGAGATAGACATGCCAATTTCCGCTTGCAAGTTTTCTTCTTCGTCATCGACACCGTATAACCACCGAGCTTTAATGAATGAATTAAACAAATCATTTTGCTTTAGCCAACCTATTTCAGGACCCGCACTCATACGAAACCAATTTTTATCTCGTTCAATAGCTGAGAGTTCTACAACACCCATACTGTATATCAAACCTGAAAGAAACTCATAACTAGCTCCGCCACCTACGCGAACATACCAATGATCGTCCATTAAAGGCTGGCGCTCATAACCGCCTTGAACCTGCCAACTAATAGGATGACTAAATAAATTACGTGGCCCCAATGAACGGATATGTAATACGTCAAATTGCTTTAGTTTCAATTCATCTTCACGACCGTGAAAGATCACATTCCCCATTTCGATTTGCGCACCTTCCCGATAACCAGGTAAATTGTCCAACCAGTCATGGTAATTAATACGAAAACCCGCTTCCAAATAGTCTTTATCTTGAAAGCGCGATAAACCGAAAAGATAACGATAGGTTCCATGACCTTGATCATCACGATATACAGGTTCAATGACTTTTGTAAAAGCTTCTTGGTTAAAATCGACCTTTGATCGCAAGGACAACAATTTCAAACTGCGCTTAGGGATATCTGGGTCACTCTCTTTTTTCTTCGTGACCAAATAGCGAGTGTAGTGATAGCCTAACTCAAGCATCTGAGCTTGCTGTTTCTCATTATAGATGCTTAGTCGTGTTTGTAATTCCTGATCGTATGGATTGTCCGAGAGCGCACGAGAAAGCTCTCTCATATCATGCGTTAACTGAAGACGCTGATGCTCGATATTGGTTGTCTTTGAAGGCCTAAACTCTATATTGGCAATCAAATTTCGAGCCCTAAGGGCGCGTATCGTATCTGTCGGAACTGTTCGAGAATCAAATGTTTCACTCAACCGCCACTGAGGGTTTACTGCATCCAAAATAGTCAGTAGTCGATAGGAGCAATTTTCATCAATAAAAAAATAGTCAAACCGAATTTGATCAAGCTCCCAGATGTGACGAATAAAACTATCTACCTCTTCTTGGGATAGTTTTAATTCGTACTCCCAAATGTCACGGCTCTCCATATGACTATATTCATTTACTTTCTCATAGTATGGGACAAGCGATACATACCCCGGATAGCCGCCTGTTAAACCTTTATAAGTAAAAGTAATTTCATCATCAGTTGGATCTGTGAAGGCAGCAAAATTAATAGCAGACGATAATAATTTATGACCTTGTTTTCCGTCTAAACGGAATAATGTATGACCAAACATGGAAGAAGGACTGTTAATATACGATGACGGAAATATCAGATGTAATACATCACCATGAATGTCTTTTCGCCACTCATCATATTTTGGACACTTAACAGGCTGTAAATTCAATTGCGGCAATTGTGAAGCAATAAAGTAGCGACGTTCAGGAAATCGACAACTGGCGCTAGAGTCACTCAAGACTTGATTATTTTCATTTGAGAATTGATCGATATTCGCGGCTAGTTCTTTAGCTGCATTGTATTTACCGTCTTGGTGAAGAAAAAACGCATCATCATCTACTTCACTATATGATGTTTCCATAAATCCATGGGGGCGATAATGTAATAATGAAAGCCACTTCGGATTTTGCGAGAGTTGTTCAATCTGTGCAGGGCTTATCTGAGCAAACGCCGGACGAAGTAAAACTAGTACAATGAAAAAAATGATAAAACGCATGCAGGGGTATTAACTCAATCTATCCATGTTCTTGCTGTTATACTGCCACAAATTCGACTAAGGCAGATACTAAAAAGGCGCATGGTGACATGCGCCTTTCATTATTAATGTTTTTGTAACATTAATGTAAATTAGCCAAGGTACTTAGCCAATTTTTCGTTTGCAGCCATAGCTTCAACCATTGCAGAGTAAGCTTGCTCAGAAGAAGCGTCAGTGCTTACAAAGATTGAATCGAAGTTAGATTGAAGAGTTTTAGAAAACTCAACTTTATCAGCTTGCTCAACACCGATAAGAGTAGTAAGTGCTTCTAGAGACTCACCTTGACCACGTGCAGAATCAACAGCTAACTGTTCCATGTTTTGATCCATGAATACGCGAGCTAGTTTTAGAGGGCCGTTTGCTTCTTCACAACCAAGAGTACCAGAGGTCATACCAAAAGTTTGGTTACCAGAAGTACCGTTAGTAGTTGCAGCCATTACGTGCTCATACCATTCGTTAGCTTCTGGGAAAACAACAGCCGTACCTAGACCACAACCTGCAGGGCTAGCGAAAGAAGATGAAGCAGCTACAGCGAATGCAGCACCAGCGATTAGTTTTTTCATGTATGATTCCTTATCCGTTGGAACTTTAAGAAAAAGTAGTTTTAGATAACTACCAGCGTTTGATTATAGATGCCCTACCACGGGTTTTGTCCAGTGCTTTTTGATAAAAATATGAAGAATGCCTCTAAACTGAGTTATAGTGCCCACCATGAAAGCAACTCAAACACAGCCTATTACCGTCAGTCAGCTTAACCGACAAAGCAAGGAGCTGCTGGAAACCTATTTGCACAATGTCGTTGTGACGGGGGAAATTAGTAACCTCGCCCGCCCTCGCAGTGGCCACTGGTACTTCAGTTTAAAAGACGAACGCGCCCAGGTTCGCTGCGCTATGTTTAAAAATCGAACGCAATTTGTGAACTTTGCTCCCAAAGAAGGAGATCAGGTTATTATTTATGCCTCCGTCAGTCTTTATGAGGCGCGCGGTGACTACCAACTCATTGTGAATAAAATGGAAAGCGCCGGTGAAGGTGCTTTACGAGCCGCATTTGATGCATTAAAAAAACATTTGTTTACACAGGGCCTGTTTAATCAAGAATACAAGCAGGCCTTACCCAAACATCCACAACACTTGGGTGTGATTACCAGTCCTACGGGGGCTGCTATTCGTGACGTACTATCGGTTTTAAAACGTCGAATGCCTAGCCTACCCGTCTCAATTTATCCAACTCAAGTGCAAGGCCAGCAAGCGGCAGCGCAAATTGTTGCGGCCATCGAACGGGCCAATCGCGACCAACAATGCGATGTCATCATTCTCACACGTGGTGGTGGCAGTCTCGAAGATCTTTGGCCATTCAACGAAGAGGCCGTGGCCTGGGCTATTTTCCATAGTCGCATTCCCATTATCAGTGCGGTCGGCCATGAAGTGGATGTCTCTATTAGTGACTTTGTCGCGGATGTTCGCGCTGCAACCCCCTCTGCCGCGGCAGAAATGGTCAGCATGGATCGCTTTGAATGGCTAGGTCGGTTTGAAAATGCTGAACGAGCTTTGCTGCGTGCTTGGTCCAATCGAATTCAGCATTGGCAGTTTCGAGTAGAGCAATTAAGCAAGCGCATCCGCCACCCGAGAGAGAAACTGCAAGAAAACATGCAGCGCTTGGATATGGCAAGCATGCGCCTGAATACGATTATGGAAAAGCAACTGCAGCGCGAGCAAACACGGGTTGCCCATCTCGTCCATCGCTTTTACCAAGTTCAACCTCAGCGGCAACTGGAGCGACAAAAACTGCAACTACAGCAGTTGAACAAACGTTTACAACTGGCCATGAAACAAGAACTGAACCAGTTCAAACATCGCCTGCAAAACCAAGCGGAAGTGTTGAATGCCGTAAGTCCATTGAGTACATTAGGACGCGGATACGCGATCCTCACCACCGAGAGCGGTGAAGCCATTCGCTCTAGCAAGCAAGTAACTGCAGGAGATACCATTCATGGGCGTCTACACCAAGGCTCAATTACCGCAACCATCCTTAACTCTGATGATGCAAATTAAGAATGGGTTGCTATGCCTTTGCTTATGCTTTCTTGCGATCACACCACTGCACGCAATTGAAACGCTAGCCGTCCCAGGTGGCATCGTCACGTTCGATGTTGAGTCGAGTGAATACCCAGAGGTGGCTTTCCAAGACAAGCCCGTTGCCGTCATACCCAACGGTCAAAACTGGCGCGCCGTACTAGGCTTACCCTTGTCGATTAAGCCCGGTGAGCACAGCATTACCATTAATGGTAAAAGCCGAACGTTTGATGTCCAAGATAAGCAATACAAAGAACAACACATCACGCTTAAAACACGTAAACACATTGACCTTAGCCAAGAAGACTTAGCCCGCCACCGCAAAGAGAAAGCTAAAGCCATGGCCGCCTATGCACACTTTGAACGTCAGCGTATGCCTGACTTTGCCTTTCTCAAGCCAGTGGACGGCCCCTACTCTAGCCCTTTTGGCTTGCGCCGTTTTTTTAATGGTGAACCTCGCCGCCCACATAGCGGTCTTGATATAGCAGCTCCAACCGGCACGGATATCAAAGCTCCTGCTGACGGCAAAGTCGTTCTGACTGGGAATTTCTTCTTTAATGGGAATGTTGTGTATGTGGATCATGGCCAAGGACTCATCAGTATGTTTTGTCACCTTGACGAGATTCTTGTGGAGCAAGGATCGATTCTAGAGAAGGGGGAGATACTGGGTAAAGTGGGCGCAACAGGACGAGTCACAGGACCACATCTACATTGGTCAGTGAGCCTTAATAATAGCCGTATCGATCCCATGCTATTGCTGCCTGAGAGCGCCCAAGTCTCAGCACAAGACTAAAATGCCGATTTTGGCGTATAATGACGCACTATGAGCACGTAAATACGAGGAGGCGACAATGGAAGACTTTTCCGAATTCCAAGAAGCAATGGGTGACGATGTTACGCCTCTTAAAACCGAAAAGCGGGTCCTCTTAAGGAAGCAAACACAAGCAGGCGCCTCACTTGCCGCTCGCCGCAAAGCTGCAGAAACCCAAGTTCAGCAGGATCCCAACCATCTAAGCGATAGCTATGTGGATATGGTAAAGCCTTATGACCTGATCAGCTTTAAGCGCGACGGTGTGCAAGAGGGTGTCTATCGCAAATTCCGCTTAGGTAAATATGAAATCGATGCGCGGCTAGACCTACACAGGCGAACCGTCGAGCAGGCACGCCAAGAAGTCTATCGCTTTATTGCCGACGCCATGCGCTATGATCTGCGCACCGTCACTATTTTGCATGGTAAGGGCGAAAAAGAAGCAACGCCGGCTTTACTCAAAAGCTGGGTCAACAAGTGGCTTAGAGAGCTCGATGATGTACTGGCTTTTCATAGCTGCCAACCCCACCATGGCGGCTATGGCGCGGTATACGTCATGCTACGTAAGAGCGAGCGTAAGAAACAAGAAACCCGCGACAAACTGCGTATAAAATAGTCAGGAACAATGAGAAAAGAAACTAATGACTCGCTAGACCAAGACTCTGTCTCCGTTGGAGGCGCCTCCACCATGCCAGTCACTGGTGCTTGTTGCGGCATACGCCCTAGCAAAGAGGCTATGGAAACTGACTTTGCCATCGATTTTTCTGAGGCCAAACAGTTTCTCCTTCCCACAGCCATGCAGAATACAAGCAAATCTGAATAAAATATGGGGTTTTGCAAGACCGTGCATATGACCTAGAGTTAATAGAACAGGACTCATGGAACTCTTGGCATGCCGGCATTCCCTTTCGTTAATATAAAAAAATACGCATCATTGGCTAGTCGTATTGCCGAGCTAGAAAGCGATCTTGTAAATGCGAAACAGAAACTGGGGAATGTTGAGCTAGCTCGCATCGCAGCGGATGAATTGAGACACCATATTAATGATATTGCGCAAGAACACTCTCAACTTAATTCGATCCTATTCAAGAACATTAACCGCATCAATGATGTACATGATCTCGTTCTCGGTAACGCAAAGCATCTTGCCGATGAAAAGAATAATTTAAAAGACAATGCAGCCACGTTTGATCAGATTTCTGTCATCCTTCAGCGTATTAGTGGCAATCTGAAAAATATAAACCAACAGTCTAATCAAACATTTGAACATATGGAGACTTTGCGTAAAGACGCTGATTCTATTCATACTTTTATCGATGAAATAAAAGCCATCAGTGAAAAAACCAATCTACTTGCGTTAAATGCTGCCATCGAAGCAGCAAGAGCTGGTGAGCAGGGTCGCGGATTTGCAGTTGTAGCCGATGAAGTGCGCAATCTTGCTGAACAAACGAGTCAAACGACGGATAAAATAGGCAATATTATTGATCAAACCAATCATCATATTGGCCAAGTGGGTGGAGGTATCGACTTAATCAAAGAAAACGCTAACACCCTAACTGAAACCACACAAACCATTAATCAATCTGTTTCACATATAACCCAAGTTAGCCAAGAGATGAACTTAATAATCAGTCGGGCTACTAATGAGTAGTTTCATTCAGGTCGCATTATTAATGCTTGCTCGCATTTAAATCAAAAATCCTAGAGTCCATTGATGAAAACGTAACTGATGAGTCCTATATTGACAACATTAGAGATCACACCGCCGGCCGAATGGGCAAGTGGTATTATGAAGGACTAGGCAAATCGACTTTTAGTCACTTAAATAGCTATAAGAAAATGGAACATTCATTAATAGCCATTCACGAATCGGCTTATCAAGCATTAGTAGCCAATACACAGAATCGAAATAGCGATAAATTCGAACATTTATCGAGTATGGAAAATCACAGCATCAACATCATTCAAACTATGCTTAGGTTTAATGATGAATTGCAAAACATGGCAGAAGTTTCAGCTAGTGATAGTAATGAAGATGTGCTTTTTTAGGCCGATTCGGGTGGCGACTTATGCAATGCAATATTATTCTTGCCTGATTTCTTAACTTGGTACATTGCTTGATCTGCACAGTGTAGCAATTTATCTGGCGTAGATATCGTGCCTCCACTGATGCAAATACCGATACTCATACCCAGTTGAATATCGTGAACCTGACCGTCCATATAAATTAAAAATGGCTCCGCCACCGCTTGCATTTTTTCTTTAGCTGCTTGCATTGACGATTCTTCATCTCCAACACCTAGCATTAGAATAACGAATTCATCTCCGCCTAGACGTGCGAGTACATCGGACTTTCTAAGGCGTTGCTTAAGCCGGGTAGAAAATTGCTGTAAAACCTGATCACCCGCGCGATGACCAAGTGTATCATTGACTTGCTTGAATCCGTCTAGATCGACCATACACAATGCCAGTTTTGTTTGATAACGCAGGCTATATTCTAAGTGGTGCTCTAGCTTTTGCATAAAGTCAGCACGATTGCTTAATAAGGTTAAAGGATCGATAAGTGCCATATTCTGTAACTTATTGATCAAGTTGTGACGCTCGATCGAGAATCGAATACAGCGGGATAGTAAGCCTGGTGTCATGTCTGATTTCGATAAATAATCAGCCACTCCTAATTGAATTGCACTTTGACCAAGTTCATCATTGCCCATACCCGTCAACACAATAATAGGAGTGTTAGGGAATGCATTTTGAATCTCTAAAATCGAATTAACACCTTCAGAGTCGGGTAACACTACATCTAACAGAATCGTATCATATCGATTAGAAACATAATCCGATGCAGCTCTAATTGATTTAGCCCGATCAATATCATAGCGACGATGGTGATCCTTGGCTAAAGCCTGTTTGGTGAGATAATAGTCGTCGCTATCATCTTCAACCATTAATATACGATATTCATCACTCATATCACTTAACCTGTTTTCAACCTTGATATAATGTTTTGATTGAACCAATACTCATAAATAACAGAAACTAACTCTTTTGTTTCCTGCAAAGACATGGGTTTAACAAAATACGAATGAACTCCCAAATTATAACAATCTTCAATATCCAAGGGACTTGAAGACGTTGTCAAAACTAAAACTGGGATAAGCTTTAACGTTGCATTATTCTTCAAGCGCATAAGAATATCGATGCCATCATCTTTAGGAATGTTTAGATCAAGAAGAATCAAATTCGGTAATTGATCCTCTTCTAATTCTTGGTTATCAAAGAAATCAAAGAACGCTTCTCCACCAATGAAGCCTTCAAAACAAAGATGATCATCGCAACTTTTAAAATGCTCCCTGAAAAAATATTGATCATCTTCGTCATCATCAATCATGACTATATGTGGAAATCTGTTAGCCATTCTGCTCCCCAAAATTAATTTCTAAAACGTTAATGGGCAACTGGATAAAGAAAACAGACCCCTGTCCCTCCATACCCTCAGCACGCATCTGACCTCCATGAATATGAACCAATTGATTGCAAATCGCCAACCCCATACCAGTACCTTCAATCTCAGAGTGGTTGACTAAACGCTTAAATGGTTCAAAGATTTTATTCTTATACTTATTATCAAAACCAATCCCATTATCAGAAAATTCGATAATGCTATAACCACCTTCCTGCTCACAATTAATCTCAATTTCTAATGGCCGGCTCTCATGCTGGTATTTAACAGAATTTTTAATTAAATTTTGAAGCACAGTACTCATGACCTGCTTATCACAATATAATGCACCATCAGAGTTAACAATAAACGAGACTGGGTGATCTTTAAATAACATTGAAAGCTGTTCTTTAGCATCTTGAAGGACTTCAGATAGCAATACATCCTCTAGTTTCAAAGCGATATTACTGCTACGAGATAGCTCTAATAATCTCGAAATCATATCGCGCATTCTCATTGATGCACTGATCAAGCGATCTAACTCGAATCGGGACGTATCATCTAACTGCTCTGCAGATAGTCTTTCATAGAGGCTAGATGAAAATGAAGTAATTTTACGTAACGGCTCTTGCATATCATGAGACGCAGAGTAAGCAAAACGAGTAAGCTGATCATTTGAGCGCTTAAGATCTTTATTTAATCGAATTAGACTCTCTTCTAACTGCTTCCTATGACTAATATCCTCAATTACCGAAATAAAGTACTCTGGTTCATTATGTCCATCTCGCACTAAAGACACTGTAAGCCTCGCCCATACATATCTCTGGTTTGAATGGATATAGCGTTTCTCAATCGCATAAAAGTCTATTTCTCCACTTAACAACTGATTGAGATGTTGCAAGTCATCGTTTAAATCAAGAGGGTGGGTAATATCTTGAAATCTCATTGCGTGTAGCTGTTCACTTGGGTACCCAAGTATTTCAGATATCTTTTCATTTGCTTTAATAAATCTTCCATCTAAAGAAATATGGCAAATGCCAACAGCTGCTTGATCAAACGTATTTTCAAAATCTTTGCGCAAGCGTCTCTGAGTCTCTTCTGACTCTTTCAACTCCGTTACATCGATGAAAGTACCCATCAACTCTTTTGGTTTTCCGCTGCTGTATCGACTTAATATCGAATCTTTTGATAAGCACCAAATCCAGTTCCCATTAGCATGCTTGAAGCGATACAATAAAACCTTGCTATAGTCAGGGTTGGAAACAATATCTTTAAAATGTGTCGTGAATCGTTCTAAATCGTCTGGATGAATCAAGCCATTACCGTTATCTTCTAAGTCCATCAATTGAAGATGACTTAATTGATAGCCAGTTAAATAGCTATATTCATGATTTATATAGGTTGTTTTATGTTCTTTCAGGTTAAAGATGTAGACACCACAAATCGTCTTATCGAGTACTTTTTCCAGAGTTTTAGAACGTTTCACTGCGTTAAGCTCAAAACGCTTAATCGTATCGATATTGGTTAGCGCTCCACTCATCAAAATAGCTTTACCGTCACTATTAAATAGCGAATCACCTCTAGCTCTAAACCATTGGTAGCCACCTATTTGCGTTCTACCCAAATAATCGACTTGGAATTCTTTTCCTTCATCTTGATTGGCGCGTATATGTGATAAAACGATATCTCGATAATCTGGGTGCACATGCTCGAACCAATCTTCAAATCTGGCTCCTTGATCCGCATTCAACCCGATCATTTCTTTCTGGCGATCTGACATCCAAACTTCATCGGTAACAAGATTCCATTCCCACAGACCATCGTGGGTTGCTTCCGCGATCCTTTGAGTTCGAGCCATCGCTTGATAAGCGAGTTCTTTGTTCTTCGTTTTCTCTTTGACATCAAATACACTCACAAAAATGTGAGACTCGTTATTGTATTTTTGAGGTGTTAAGCTGATCTCAATAGGAATGTGACGCTTATCCTTGGAATAGCCATAGATCGTCCTACCATATGCCATACTGTGAGAGCTTTCAGGCTTTTTCGAATAATTTTGCATCAACGCTGTATGAGTTTCGGCAAAGGCATTATCCACTAGAAGATTCACAGGTTTCCCTTCTAACTCTTCCACTCGATATCCGAACAAACTCGCTAAGTGGTGATTCACCACCGTCATTTTAAATTGCTTATCTACCAACATTAGACCAATGGGAGATTGCTCAATCACATCCTTGAATAACTTATTCTGAGCAGCCTGCACCATCGCACTATCCAACTCATCTTTGCTGGGAATCGTCAAAGCAATCGGTAAATAGCGGTAGACCATAACCGCTGTTGCTAGACTCACAATCGCAGTTAATGCCTTGAGCAAGCTTTGCGGGCCATAACTGCCCTCCCAAACCACATAAATGCCATAGAGATGCGTCAGGCCGCAGAGAAAAATGAAAGCGGCAAACAGCCAGTATAAATGAAGGTGTTTGTTAATTTTACGCTTCTGAACAAGGAACAGGATGGCAAAAGGGATGGAGAAATAGGCCGTCGCAATCACTAAGTCTGAGATAACCGACGTCCACAATATACCAGGCTCCCACGCATAGCACATGCCATGGGGCATATAATTACTGTTAAACAGTGCATTAGATGCATCTTCAAACATGGGAGGTCCTTTCCTGTTTCAAAGAGTAAGGAAAGTAAAACTAACGTAAAAGTTGACTGAACCGCTAGCTAACAGATTAAATATGGCACAAATTTTCCAGTGTGCAATCATTAAACAGGCGATTTATGGGTCAATTTATCTGTTCTTTAGAGGATTTAAAGGAAGGAGAGAGCAAAGGGTTTACGATAGACAGCAATCCGTATTTCATTGTTCGCAAGTATGGCGAACTATATGCCTACCACAACAGCTGCCCTCACTTGGGAATCCAGCTTGAAATGATCCCTGACCAATTTTTAGATACGAGCAATAGCCTTATCAACTGCAGCATGCATGGAGCATTGTTTAGGATAGAAGACGGACTCTGTGTCAGTGGGCCATGCGCAGAGCAATTCCTGACGAGTATTCCTATTATGATTGAAGACGGAAATATCTATATGATTGTAGAATAACTAGTCTAGGTTACGGCAACGCTCGGCGGGCACTGCCAGTTGTTTGAGCAAGTAGCCTTGCAGGTCTGTTGAGTAATCTTGGTCCGCTAATGCCTTTTCCATACACATTAACCAAGCATCACGTTCTGCTGAGCCGATATTGAGATGACTATGAGCACTAGGGATGGCAATAACGCCGTATTTCTCTCGGTACAAGCGAGGACCGCCCATCCAGCCGCTTAAAAAGCAGGCCAGTTTATCTATACTCAACTCCAAATCCTTAGGATGCATAGCGCGGATGTGTTGAGCTTCTGGCAGGGTATCCATGTAGCCATAAAATGCGACGACCAGTTTAAGAATACCCTCGAACTTACCCGCAGCTTGATAGGTTGCATCTCCTTGGCCATATTGTGCTTTTGGCAATGTCATTAACGTTTTTTCGACTTTTTGCGGAGCTTGTCTTTCTTCGCTTGGCGAATACTTGCAGTTTGCTCGGCGGTTTCTTTGCGTTTAGATCGATTGAATAGTTTATCTTCCTTTTGATCCGCATAAGGGTTTTCACCGGACCTAAACTCAAAACGAATCGGAGTGCCGCTAATATTTAGTACTTTACGGAAAGTGTTCGCCAGATATCGCTTATAGCTATCAGGCAACGAAGCGGTTTTATTACCATGCACGACAATAACTGGAGGATTCATTCCACCCTGGTGAGCATAGCGCAGCTTGATACGACGTCCTCCCACCAAAGGCGGCTGATGATCCATCACCGCATCTTCTAATATACGTGTCAATTGAGAAGTAGAGAGGTTCATGTAGGCGCTCTTGTATGCTTCATCAACACTTTCGTACAAGTGACCAACTCCGGTACCATGTTTGGCACTGATGAAATGCATATCGGCCCAATCAACAAAGCTTAAGCGACGCTCAAGTTCTTTTTTAACAAAGTCTTTTTGCTCAATGTCCATGCCATCCCATTTATTTAGGGCGATTACTAGGCCTTTACCAGAATTCAAAACAAAGCTCAGCATGGTGAGGTCTTGCTCAACAATCCCCTCTCGCGCATCAATAACAACAATACAAACGTTCGCGTCTTGAATCGCTTGCAATGCTTTAACGATAGAGAACTTTTCTGCAGCCTCTTTAATATTCTTGCGACGGCGCACACCCGCAGTATCAATGAGCGTATAGGGTTTTTCATTGCGTTCATAGGGGATCTCGATACTATCCATAGTAGTACCAGGATGGTCGTAAACCACTACACGATCTTCACCTAACATTCGGTTTACTAGAGTTGACTTGCCGACATTCGGGCGCCCCACTACAGAGATGCGAACACCTTTCTCGCTTTCATCTTCCTCGTCAGCATCTTCGTCTATTTGGAACTCTGGGGGCAGCTCATTCAGCACATGATCCATAAGAACATTAATGCCGCGGTTATGAGTAGCGGCAATCGTCTGCAGTTCGCCCAAACCCAACTCATAAAACTCACTGGTAGCTACATCTGGGTTCAAACCGTCAATCTTATTGACCACCACATAAGTCTTCTTTTCAGTCGCACGCAGATGTTGTGCAATCATTTTATCTGCGCTGGTTAACCCCGCACGGGCATCTACCAAGAATAAAACGATATCGGCCTCATCCATGGCTTGAAAGCTTTGTTCCGCCATTTTCGCGTCCAAGCCCTGTTCCATGCCACTAATACCGCCTGTGTCTACGACGATATAGTCTCGCTCCCCCACCTTTCCCGCACCGAACTTACGGTCACGGGTAAGACCCGCTAAATCAGCCACAAGCGCATCCCGTGTGCGAGTCAAACGGTTAAATAATGTGGATTTCCCAACATTGGGACGACCAACTAATGCGATTACAGGATTCATTAATGCGGTTTCTCTAGGATTTGATGTTTTTTCGGGGCATTGCAAGCATGATAGCACAGAAGCCTCTTATGCTTCTGTGCTTTGTCGAGATGACTAGTTATTTTCCACCGTAATTGCGCTTAACAAGCCAGACTGGCTATAAGCAATCAAGGTATCACCAGCTACGGTTAAGCGAGCTGGAATGTTTTTCTCTTTTGAAAAATGCCGTGATGGGTGCTTCATATTGTAACTGCCTGTGCGCACCCAGTCCGTCGGTACTCGCACAACGTGGGTGCGACCAACGATGGTGCCATCAAGCTGTTTTACCAGATGCACATAGCCCTCGTAGTCGGCGATCGCTATTTGATCCTTAACCATCACTGGTTGTGTTAATTGACGACCTATTAAATCTGGCTGAATCCAGACATCGTTAGTGGTTCGTTCATCAATCGCGATGATTCGATCATCTTCGGCAATGATATAGAGATTTCCTAAACCGGTTAGTGCGCCATGGTATGAGGAAGCTTCACGTTTCCACATGGCTTTACCACTATTTAAGTCTAGTGCTACCGCATGCCCCTGATAACCAACAGCGTAGACAATATCGTCCTCAATCAAAATACGTCCATCTACATCGACAAGTCGCTCGAGCTCACTACGACCGGCTGGAATACCAACGCGCTCTTGCCATAATACACGGCCCTCGCTGCGACTGACGGCAACTACTTTACCACTAGCAAAGCCAGCGATAACTTTGTCGCCTGTAATAACAGGACTGCTGGTTCCACGTAGCGATAAATTAGGAAGGTTACTGTTGTAGCTCCACAGACGCTTACCCGACTGGGCATTTAATAAATGTAAATTACCGTCCACTGATTGCAACGCGATATGCTGATCATTGGCTGCTGGTAAAGCAACAATTTCACTACTCAAATCTTTGCGCCAATTTTCACTACCATCTTCTATGCTCAGAGAAATCAGTTCTCCGTTCGCTGTCGCTAGCAGCAGAGATTGATCGTGAAGATAAACGCCCATGGTTAAGCTTTCTTCTAAGTTAACCCGCCAGAGTCTGGCTCCCGACTCGATAGCTATTGATTCAATTACACCTTCTGAATCAGCAATCCATAAGCGGTCATTTTGAATAGCGGGCACGAATTGTCCTTGGCTACCGCCTTGACCAACACCCACCTGACGTCTCCACTCAACGCTAACATCAAATTCTTCGTCAAAGCCAGAAAGCCCCACAGGGCCTTTGCTTTCTTCTTCTGGTTGAGTGTCGTTACTAGAGCAAGCCACCAAGCCCGACAGTAATAACAAAAACAATATTCGCATTAGTTAACCGCCAAATCGTCTAACTTCATTTCTACAATTGGATTATTGGCACCATCTCGTTGATTAGCCGCAACCGCTTGACTATAAGCATCTCGGGCTGCATCAACTTCGCCTTTTGCTTTCAAAGCGTCGCCCTTTACTTCCAAGTATTGACCTTCAAATGCACCCATGGTTTCAACAGCAAGCAAAGACAGTGCTTCATCATAGGCTTGCTGGGCTATTTTTACACGCGCCAAACGAATGGTGGCGAGATGACTTAATTCTTCTGTCGTCGCGTTTTGTTTTGCAAACTCCAGTTCAGTCACGGCTTCTTCTAAGTTGCCAGCATTCACAGCATCTTTGGCTTTGAACAATGCTGCATAGCTAGCATAAACCGTACTGCTAAAATCCGTTTTTAGTTGATCCAACAATAAACCACGTTGTGCAAGATCTTGTTCTTGTTCACTACCACTCAATTCCAGCACTTGTTGATAGACAGCTGATGCCCCTTCGCCTGCATCTTGCTTTTGACTTTGCCAACCTTGATAACCAAACCAACCACCAGCAACAATCACAACAGCTGCAATCGTTTGCATGCCGTTTTCTTTCCACCAATTCTTGATGGCTTCAATCTGTTCTTCTTCAGTACGCATCTCAGTCATAATAGAATCCCCACTTGTTATTCTTATTGCTGTTAATTAAAGCTGTTGCTGTAACCAATTCGCTAATTCATCGTTATTAAGTGTCATTTGCTCAGCACTATCTCTTAAAGACTTGATACTGGCCTGACCTGCTTTCACTTCGTCTTCACCTAAAATCAGAGCAAAACGAGCGCCGCTTTCATCGGCTTTTTTCATTTGTTTCTTGAAATTGCCACCGCCAATGTGCATTTGTAAACGCAATTTAGGAACAGCTTCGCGCAACTGAGCTGCCAAGGCCATCGCCGCAGTGGTAACATTGCCCATAGAAACTAGATAAACATCGATGTTGCTTTTAACCTGATCTGGAATCACATTCAGAGACTCCAGTAACAGAATCAAACGCTCCATACCCATGGCAAATCCTACAGCCGGC
Organism: Bermanella marisrubri; assembly: GCF_012295615.1. Lineage (NCBI taxonomy): Bacteria > Pseudomonadati > Pseudomonadota > Gammaproteobacteria > Oceanospirillales > Oceanospirillaceae > Bermanella > Bermanella marisrubri. Next base: position 689,624 of record NZ_CP051183.1, on the reverse strand, counting down.
GTTGCTTTACCACCTAGCTGCTCTACCAGTCCATCATAGCGACCACCTGCGCATACTGTGCCTTGCGCACCAAGCTCAGAGGTGATCCATTCGAATACTGTCTTACTGTAATAGTCCAAACCGCGAACTAGTCTAGGGTTCACTTTGTATTCGATACCCACTTCATCCAAAAGTGCCTTTAGCTCAGCAAAATGCGCTTCAGATTCTTCATCAAGGTAATCATGGAAGTTTGGAGCATCATTTAAAAGCGACTGCGTATTCTGATCTTTACTATCAAGAATACGCAAAGGGTTAGTGTCCAATCGACGCTGAGAATCCTCATCCAACTGATCTTTCACGCCGCTCAAATAATCAACCAATGCCGCTTTGTAATTAGCTCGAGCTTCATTACTACCAATGGTATTCAGCTCAAGCTCTACTTTGTCGCGAATGCCCAATTTTTTCCAGAGCTGATGCGTCATCACAATTAATTCAGCATCAATCGCCGGGTCAGCCATACCAAACGTTTCTACACCAATTTGATGGAACTGACGGTATCGACCTTTTTGTGGACGCTCGTAACGAAACATTGGGCCCATGTACCAAAGACGCTGACGTTGATTGTTGGCAATCAATTGATGCTGTTCGCAGGCACGTACACAGCTGGCTGTTCCTTCTGGACGCAAGGTTAAGCTTTCACCATTGCGGTCATCAAAGGTATACATTTCTTTTTCTACAATATCTGTAACTTCACCGATAGAGCGTTTAAACAAATGTGTCTGTTCTACCACAGGCGTACGTATTTCCTGATAACCAAAACCGTCAAGCACTGATTTAACTGTACTCTCAAAGTAACGCCATACTTGCGATTCACCTGGAAGAATATCGTTCATGCCACGGATGGCCTGAATACTCGCTTTTGCCAATGTATTATCCTTGCTTGTAATCGTAATTATTCGCTTTTCGCGATTAACTTCTCTTCTTCTGCTTGCTTTTCAGCCACTTTGCGTCGAATCATAGCTTCCAATTCGTCAACTAGGTTTTCATTGCCCAGTTTGCTTGACGGCTTTCCATTCTCATAAACCAAGTTATTAGGAGAACCGCCTGTCAAACCAAGATCGGTTTCTTTCGCTTCACCTGGGCCATTCACTACACAACCAATAACCGACACATCCAAAGGTGTGAGAATATCTTCGACGCGCGACTCTAATTCATTCATGGTTTTCACCACATCGAAGTTCTGGCGAGAACAACTTGGACACGCAATAAAGTTAATGCCTTTATTACGCAACTTGAGACTTTTCAAAATATCAAAGCCTACTTTAATCTCTTCTACTGGATCGGCTGCAAGCGATACACGTAAAGTATCACCAATACCATCCATCAATAACATACCAAGACCTACAGAGCTTTTCACAGTACCACTACGTAAACCACCGGCCTCGGTAATACCCAAATGCAATGGCTGTTCGATTTGTGAAGCGATCTGTCGATAAGCCGCAACGGTCATAAAGACATCGCTTGCCTTGAGGCTTAATTTGAAATCTGGGAAGTTTAGCTTATCGAGAATGTCAATATGGCGCATAGCACTTTCCACCAATGCCTCGGGTGTAGGTTCGCCATATTTCTTTTGCAAGTCTTTTTCTAAAGAACCTGCATTCACACCAATGCGAATAGGAATGCCTTTATCTTTTGCGGCATCAACTACTGCTCTTACACGATCTTCGCGTCCAATGTTACCTGGATTGATGCGCAAGCAATCAACACCCAATTCAGCCACGCGCAAGGCTATTTTATAATCAAAATGGATGTCGCTCACCAAAGGCACATTCACTTGCTTACGAATTTGCCCGAACGCTTCGGCTGCATCCATAGTTGGTACGCTGACCCGAACGATATCGGCACCCACGTCTTCTAATGCCTTAATTTGCGCTACGGTTGCGGCCACATCACAGGTATCGGTGTTGGTCATGCTTTGCACGGCTATCGGTGCATCACCGCCAACAGGAACATTACCCACCATAATTTGACGGGATTTACGACGCTTAATCGGAGAGATACCTTGCTTGTTCATAATCTGCTTTACTTCCCAGAGCGATAGCTCTGATATTCTTCTGAATTGGGGAAACGCTTACGTAACTTAAAGGCATAGCTGGCTTGGGCGTTTTTATCACCACTTGCTTTACCAATGCGTGCCCCTAGATAAAGACTTTCTGCGTTATGCTGTACGCCATTGTCTTGGATGATTCGCTCGAAACGCTGAAACCAACGAGTCGCTAAATCTAAACGATTCCGCTCCATATAGATGCCGGCCAAGTTAAGACAGGCGACTGTACTATCACTATTTATCGTCCAAGCGCGCTCAAACGCATCAATTGCAAGTCTTTGCTGATCAAAGCGATAATGACAAACACCCAAGTCCTCATACGCAATGATGCGCGCTTCATAGTCTACATCCTTGGCTGCTTTAGCCAAATATTCACACGCAGCAGGATCATTTTTCTGCAATAACAAAAAACGACCATAATGGTAATTGCTTGGGCTATGATCATCATCAATATCCAACGCAGTCTGGAATTTCTGTTGTGCAAGCTCTGGCTCACCACGATTCATCCAGTACAACCCCATAGCACTATGAGCAGCAGCGTAATCATCGTTAATCTCAAGTGCTCGTTCGATTTTTGTTCGAGCCATAGGTAAGTTGCCAGATTGAATATAACCCACGCCCAATGCTACATAGGTTTCCGCCGCTTTATCGGGATCCGCTTTTTTAGTAAAACGACTATCAGTGACGGTGACACAACCGCTCAATAATAAAACCCCAGTAAGACCAAGTATTTGAATTATTTTCATTCTGTTATGCTGTTCTCTATGATTGCGGATGCTGACTTACAGCATCGTCAATTTGACGCATTTTTATATAGCGCTCGCTACGACGGGTGCGATCTTCCACTTTACCCACCAACTGGCCGCACGCCGCATCAATATCGTCCCCACGAGTAGTACGAATAGTGACGATAAAGCCTTGCGAGTGCAAATAGTCTCGGAATTTATAGACCCTATTATTGCTTGGGCGTTCATAACCTGAGTTAGGAAACGGATTGAATGGAATCAAATTGATCTTACAAGGTGTATCTTTTAACAACTTGGCTAATTGCTGCGCATGCTCTAGTTCGTCATTCACCTTGTTGATCAACGTATATTCGACCGTTAGCTTACGGCGATCAGACAGGGATCCCATATAGTGATTGCATGCAGCCATTAGGTCTTTGATTGGATATTTCTTATTAATCGGAACAAGCTCGTTGCGTAATTCATCGTTTGGCGCATGTAATGAAACTGCCAAGGAGACGTCAGAGACGTCAGCTAGATCGTATAACTTAGGCACAACTCCCGATGTACTCAATGTCACTCGACGTTTAGACAAGCCATAGCAAAAGTCGTCCATCATCAAATCCATGGCATCAACTACATTATCAAAATTCATGAGCGGCTCGCCCATGCCCATCATCACAACGTTAGTGATTTTGCGCTCACGCTTTTCGCCGGGCTTGTCAAAACTCTTAGCTGCCACATAAACCTGGCCAATAATTTCTGCCACGGATAAATCACGGTTAAAACCCTGTTTGCCGGTTGAGCAAAAACTGCAGTCTAAGGAGCAGCCAATTTGCGAGGATACACAAAGGGTACCGCGGTCGCCTTCTGGAATATAAACGGTTTCTACGCTGGAGCCTCCCGGCATGCGCATAACCCATTTTTTAGTGCCATCTTTAGAAATATCGTGAAACACCACTTCTGGGTACTGAACGGTAGCAACGTCTTTTAATTTTTCACGCATGACTTTACTAACATTGGTCATGTCGTCAAAGTTATCGATTCCTACTTGGTGAATCCACTTTAGGATCTGTTGAGCTCGGAAGGGTTTTTCACCCAATTCCACAAAAAAGTCTTTCATCTTTTTTGGGCTCAACCCCAATAGATTGACCTTTTCTTGCTGTTCACTCATACATCACCTGTTACAAAACCTGTTCTTTAATACGTAAAAAGGGCGGAAGCAATGGATAAATGCTCTATCCTTGCGTGCCGCCCCTTTTTAACCCATACCGCATTTTGTCGCGGCACCGGTTAGGAATCTACCAAGCTGTATTAGCGTGGGCAGATTTCTTCTTCGTTGAAGAAGTAGCTAACTTCACGAGCAGCAGATTCAGTTGAATCAGAACCGTGAACCGCGTTAGCGTCAATGCTTTCTGCGAAGTCTGCGCGGATAGTGCCAGCGTCAGCTTCTTGAGGGTTAGTTGCACCCATCAATTCACGGTTTTTAAGAACCGCACCTTCGCCTTCAAGAACCTGAACCATAACTGGGCCAGATGTCATGAAACCTACTAGATCTTTAAAGAAAGGACGCTCTTTGTGCTCAGCGTAGAAACCGCCAGCCATTTCTTCGTCCATTTTGATCATTTTAGCCGCAACAATTTGCAAACCAGCTTTCTCGAAACGGCTGTAGATTTCACCGATAACGTTTTTGCCAACAGCATCTGGTTTAACAATAGATAGTGTGCGCTCAACGGCCATGCTTTATCTCCAAAAATTGGGGTTGTGTGTAGAAATGCCGCGGATTATACGGCATTTACTGGAAAATGCTACTGGTTATTGTTTAGTCAATATGGCGCATTTAAGCCCGCGCATTTGCCTCTGCTTTGATGCGCGCCACCATGCTGCGAAGGCCATTACCACGGGTAGGACTTAGGTGCTTCACAAGGTCGATCTCGGCGAAAAAGCCATCCATATCAAAGCCCTGAATCTCTGCAGGTGTCTTACCATTGTATGCAGCCATCACCACCGCCAAAAGACCCGATACGATGAAGGCATCACTGGCCACATCGAAATAGAGCTTTCCATCCTCAAAATGGGGCTCTATCCAAACTTGGCTCTGGCACCCCGGAATCAAACGATCATCCGTTTTAAGAGCGTCATCCATATCTGGGAGCTGCTTCCCTAGATCAATGATGTACTTGTAGCGCTCTTCCCAACTCTCAAAAAAGCCGAGGGTATCAATGATCTCTTCTGGGGTGATTTCGGTGCCGAAAGGGCTATTTTTTAGATCGGACATATACGCGCTCATACTATGTAATATGAGCGCATTTTAAGAGTTCACTGGGATGGATGCAAAACCCGCCACAATGAACCATTAATTCAATGCTAGGATAATGGGCAAATTAACCTTCAATTCCGTATTGCTGCCCGTAATGCTCAACAACAAAATCAATGTCTTTATCACCACGACCAGATAAGTTGACAAGAATCGATCCTTTTTGCTGCTCTGCCAATTTTAGCGCATAGGCTACGGCATGTGCTGACTCGATTGCAGGAATAATGCCTTCACGACGTGACAATTCAAAAAACGCACTGATCGCCTCTTCATCGCTGATACTCTCATAGTTGACTCGTCCGATGTCCTTCAAATAGCTATGCTGAGGACCCACAGAGGGGTAATCGAGTCCGCTGGCCACGGAATATACCTCCATGGGTTCACCTTGATCGTCTTTTAACATGTAGGAATTAAATCCGTGCATAACACCAGGCTGGCCTTTCGTCATTGTCGCTGCGTGTTCACCATCTTGCGTTAAATCGCGACCTGCGGGCTCAACACCCCACATTGCAACTGTCTCTTCCGCTAAAAAAGCATCAAACAAGCCCATGGCATTGGAACCACCACCAACACAAGCGACTAGATTGTCTGGTAATCTACCCGTCATTTCTTGAAACTGCTGCTTGGCCTCATTGCCAATAATGGACTGAAAATCTCGCACCATCATTGGAAATGGATGAGGGCCGACTACTGACCCTATGGCATAAATCTGTGTCACCGGATCTTTTAAATATGCTTCAAAAGCCGCATCCACGGCTTCTTTCAATGTTTTTCGACCATGAGTTGCAGCGATGACATTGGCACCGAGTATCTTCATGCGCACAACATTGGGGTGCTCTTTGGCAATATCGACCTCCCCCATATAAATGTCGCACTCCATACCGACCAATGCAGCTGCAGTTGCAAGTGCAACGCCGTGCTGTCCCGCACCAGTTTCCGCGATTAGTTTCTTTTTGCCCATTTTTTTTGCAAGAAGCGCTTCACCTAGGCAGTGATTGATTTTGTGAGCACCTGTATGATTCAAATCTTCGCGCTTCAAATATATATCAGCACCATAAACTTCACTTAAACGTTTGGCATGAAATAAAGGGCTAGGCCTCCCCACATAGTGTTTGTATAAGCTTGCTAGCTCAGAACGAAAATCTGGATCTTCACGAATATCTAGATAGGCTTGCGTGATCTCATCCATTACCGCCTGTAATTCGGGCGGGATAAAGCTACCGCCGTATTCACCAAAAAAACCTTCTTTATTTGGCAAGTCATGTTCAAATGTGTTTTCCATAATAACCTCTTACAAACCCTTCATGTCACTTTGCTTTACTAATCACAGCTTAATCTTCGCTGTCTCAAGATACCTTAACTTAAATCAAATATTCGCAACGAAGCTGATTAAAAAAACAAAACCCCCGTTGGCAATACCAAAGGGGGCTTAGCATTCTTACTCAAGTTACTTAGTTACTAAGCAACCTTTTCAGACTCAGGCTTTTTTGCGCGTTTCGCCTCTTCCTCATCTTTTAGCTCGCGACGTAGAATTTTACCCACTGGTGTCATAGGCAGTTCATCACGGAACTCAATATGACGCGGCATTTTATAGCCTGTGAGTTTATCTTTTAGCCACGCTTTCATATCGTCGCCGGTTAGATTGCTGTTTTCAGTCATGATGTATAGTTTAACTGCTTCTCCTGACTTATCATCGGGCACACCAATCACTGCGCAGTTGTCTACATCTGGGTGTTCAGAAACTACCGCTTCGATTTCATTAGGGAATACATTGAAGCCACTCACAAGAATCATATCTTTAATGCGGTCTACGATTTTAACGAAACCATCTTCATCAATGATAGCGACGTCACCAGTACGGAACCATTCACCATCTTCAGTGAAAGCGCTCTTGCTCGCATCAGGGCGTTTCCAATAACCTTTCATAACCTGAGGGCCTTTCACACAAAGCTCGCCACGCTCACCAATAGCTACTTCATTACCTTCATCATCAATACACTTAAGTGCTGTTGCTGGAACAGCTTGACCTACAGTGCCCATTCGCTCAAGACCACCACCTGGGTTCATAGTTACAGCAGGTGAACATTCGGTTAAGCCATACGCTTCTGAAATACCACTGCCTGTTAGTTCTTTCCAACGCTTAGCAGTATCGTCCATCAATGCGGTACCACCAGAAAGGGTTAACTTCAGCTCACTGAAATCTAACTTTTTAAAGTTAGGGCTCGCCATTAGCGAAACGAAAAGTGTATTCAAACCCACAAACGCATTCAGTTTGAATGGGCTAATGAATTTAATAAAGGTTTCTGTATCACGCGGATTAGCAATAAGCACACTGTGATCACCCTGTTCGAATAGAGCCATCAAGTGCACTGTAAATGCATAGATGTGATACAAAGGAAGTGGAGCTACTGCGATGGCTTGACCGTTACCCTTTAACTTTTCGCCGTTTTCATTTACTTGCTGCAGCATACTTTTAGACTGAAGCATATTTGCTACAAGGTTACGGTTTGTAAGTTCCGCACCTTTAGCTACACCAGTAGTGCCACCGGTATATTGCAAAATGATAGTATCTTGTGGATTTTCCATGTGGTCAGGCTTGAAGCTCTTACCTGCACCTAAACTCAACGCATTACGTAAACGTATGGCGCCGGGAAGATCATAACTTGGCACCATTTTCTTCACGTATTTGGCTGCAAAGTTAATCAATACGCGCTTAAGACCAGGTAACATATCTGCAAGACTGGTTACGATAATGGTTTCTAAACCCGTTTGATCTTTGATGTTTTGCACACTCTTAGCAAACACATCCATACACACCAAAGCTTTAGCTTCTGAATCGTTGAATTGGTGAAGCATTTCACGTTCGGTATACAAAGGGTTGGTATTGGTAACACGAAGTCCTGCACGCAGAGCACCGTACATTACAACAGGGTATTGCAAGGTGTTTGGCATTTGAATGGCAATAGTATCGCCTTTCTTTAAACTGGTGTGATTTTGCAAATAATTTGCAAAGGCCGCACTCCACTCGTCAATCTGACGATACGTTACAGTATGACCGATACTGGTGAAAGCAGGACGATCAGCATACTCTTTAAAGGCATGCTCGATTACCTCTACCACTGAATCGTATTTATCTAAATCAATTTGATCGATGACACCCGGTGCACGTTTACCGTCCCAAAATGATGCGTCCATTGTTCCTCCTAACGATTATCAGAACAACAGAAATAGTAAGGCTCAGAAACTTTCTATTTTTGGCTGGCCACTATACCTGTTATTTATTTTTATTGTTGATATGGTGAGGCCTAACTATGGCGTAAAGTGTGGATAAAAAAAAGCCCCTAAATCACTTTATTTTGTGACTAGAGGCTGTATTTATAGAGGTATTAAGTGGACTTATGGATAAGTATAAACAGGCTCTATGAGTTTATTCACAGAATGAAACAATCGGATTTTCTGACTGAAAATTAGAAGAACATACCGGTTTCAAGCTGAGCTTCTTCACTCATCATGTCGCGATGCCAAGGCGGATCAAACACCAGTTCCACTTCTACATTTTCCACATTCGGAACCAGCTTAACGCGATACTCAACATCCCCAACTAAAACTGGGCCCATACCGCAGCCTGGTGCCGTTAGCGTCATATCGATTTTCACTTGCTTATTGGCTTGATCAATATCCACATTATAAATCAGACCTAAGTCCACAAGATTGACGGGGATTTCTGGATCAAAAACCGTTTTCAGCGCATACCAAACATCGTCTTCACGAATCGTATCGCCATCAGCTGGGGAAAATTGGAGCTGTTCTGATTCCAGCCCTAGCGCATGGGCATCAGTTCCGTCTACACGTGCCATGTTACCGTTATAGACCACGGTATAGTTGCCACCTAAAGCTTGCGTTAGGGTTACGAAACTGCCTGAAGGGATCGTCATTTTGGTGCCAACAGGAACTAGGCGCGCAGGAACATCTTGCTGCGCCACCACCATTCTTTTTTCCATAATGGTCTCGATTAAATACTGAAAGATTCGCCACAACCACACTGGTCTTTAGCATTGGGGTTTTTGAAAACCATACTGCTATTCAAACCTTCAGTGGTGTAATCGATTTCCGTGCCGTTTACATAAGTCAGTGCTTCTGAGGTCACATACAAGGTCACATCGTCAGCAACCGAGAAGGCTTTTTCATTGCCCTCTAGTTCGGCTTTGAGTTTTAGGTCGTACATGAAACCGCTGCAACCACTTTTTTTCACGCCCAATACGATGTATTGGTCATTCGCGCTTTGCAGTTGCTTGCGTGCGTATTGAACCGCTTTTTCGGTCATGGAAACCGTGACATCTTCAGGAGAAAAACTACCAACTTCTGACATGTCATACCCTCCTAAAGTTAAAGTAAAAACATTTTTACTTTTTCGATGGCTGCGAATAACGCGTCCACATCAGCGCGTGTATTGTAGATCGAAAAAGACGCTCGTGCCGTGCCGGGAATTTGATACTGGTCCATAATCGGCATGGCGCAGTGATGGCCAGTACGTACGGCCACACCTTGCTGATCGAGCAACATACCCACATCGGCAGGGTGAGTGCCTTCAATTAAAAAACTCAAAACACCCGCTTTGTTTTTAGCCGTGCCAATCAATTTAAGCCCTTCACATTGCTCAGCCTTTTCATGGGCATAAGCAAGAATATCGTCTTCGTGAGCTTGCATGGCTTCGCGATCTAAACCATTCACATATTCAATGGCGGCCGCTAAACCAATGGCTCCTGCAATATTGGGGGTGCCCGCTTCGAATTTAAAGGGCAAGCCTTGAAATGTCGTGCCATTGAAACTGACTTTCTCAATCATTTCACCGCCACCTTGTACCGGTGGCATCGCATTTAGTAGTGCTTCTTTGCCATAAAGAACACCGACTCCTGTAGGCCCAAACAACTTATGCGCCGAGAAAACATAGAAGTCCGCATCGAGAGCTTGTACATCCACTGGAAAATGAGCAACCGCTTGCGCACCATCAATCAATACTTTAGCGCCAACTGCGTGGGCTTGTTCAATCACATCCGCTACAGGATTCACCGTACCCAAGGCATTACTAACATGTACCAAGCTAACGAACTTAACCTTGTCGTTCAATAGCTCGGCATAAGCATCCATATCCAGCTCGCCGCTTTCACTTACTGGAATGACTTTTAACTCTGCTCCCTTGCGTTCACATAGCATTTGCCAAGGAACGATATTAGCGTGATGCTCCATGGCGGAAACCAGTATTTGGTCACCCTTGTCTATGAATTCCGTACCGTAACTTTGCGCGACAATATTGATGCTTTCTGTGGTGCCGCGCGTCCAAATAATTTCTTTGCTTTGCTCGGCATTAATAAATTGCTGTACGGTAGATCGTGCATTTTCAAACGCGACAGTGGCACGATCACTCAATGCATGAGCACCACGGTGCACATTAGAATTATCGAACTCATAATAATGCTTCAACGCATCCAAAACCGCTTTAGGTTTTTGCGTTGTTGCACCATTATCTAAATAAACAAGTGGCTTCCCTTGAATCTCTTGATCAAGAATTGGAAAGTCTTGCTTCACCTGCTCTACATTGAACGCCATTATTGGTCCGCCCCTTGTGCAGAAACGATATGTCTCGTTAATGCTTCATCTTCACTGAACTGATGCACCAGCTGTGGACGCAAGAAAACACGCAGCGCTTCTAACGGCATACTATCGATCAATTCATTGATGAAACCAAAGCTCAACATGATGTCCGCTTCTTTTGAGCTAATGCCTCGGCTACGTAGATAAAACTTCGCCGTTTCGTCCAGCTGTGCAACCGTCGCACCATGGGCGCAGCGCACATCGTCCGCATAAATTTCCAGTTCTGGCTTGGTATTCACCTGTGCTTTGTCACTGAGCAATAAGTTTTTATTGCTTAATTCAGCCAAGGTTTTTTGTGCATCAGGATGGATATGAATACGGCCATTAAATACCGCTTTAGAATTGTCCGCCATGATACCGCGATACACTTCATCCGTCGTACAGTGAGCCGCTTTGTGCTCAATATAACTATGAATATCCACATGCTGATCGTTTTTAGGCAGGTAAACACCTTTCATTTCACAGTGACTACCGGGTTGATTATGATTTACTAGCACGTCAAAGCGTTTAATCTTCCCGCCTAACAGCATTTGATAGCTTTCGAACTGACTATCACGCTGCAGATCCACATACATACCGCCAAAGTGAAGACTAGACTCATGCTCAGTGTGAACACGATAGTGTTCCAATTTGGCACCATCGGCAACGTACGCTTCACTGGTTTGATTCAGTAGAACATTTTGCTCATCGTCCGATGAGATAAATTGCTCAATCACTTTCACATTGGCGTGACGTTCAAGAACAATTAAGTGGCGAGCAAAGGCTGAAGCTGGCTGTGCTTGCTGGGTGGTAATATTTACAAGCTGAATCGGTTTCTCTACCTGAGTCTCTTTTGCCACATGAATTAATACGCCATCATTGACTTGCGCGTTGTTCAGGGCAGTAAATAAGTTACGATCAGTTTCTGCAGTTTGACCTAGCTTGTCTGCAATGATGCTCTTTTGTGATTCGTCGGCGTCGCTGAAACGCACAACTGATAAGCCAGACTCTTGATCAATGACTGATAGGGATTCTTGATAAACACCGTTCACATATACAAGGCGATGCACATCAAGCTCAGGAATTTCAAAACTTTCCACACCCGTTACATCAGTATTCTGTACGGGATGATTATAGTCTTGCTGCGTTAATGCAAATAGGCTGGTGTATTTCCATGCTTCCGTTTTTCGCGTAGGAAATGGCAGTGCCTTAAACTGTTCAAGGCCAGCTTCATTAATCGATTTGAATACTTTGCTATCTGACGCGTTCTTTTCAGCCAAAGCCTGCGCTAGGGCAATGGCTTGATCAGAAAAGTTAATGGCTTCACCCATGATTAAGCCGCTCCGTTTTCGATCCAACCGTAACCTTTTTCTTCTAGCTCTAGAGCTAGCTCTTTACCGCCAGACTTAACAATCTTGCCATCGGCCAGTACGTGAACATAGTCAGGTACGATATAGTCCAATAGGCGCTGATAGTGGGTTACTACGATAAAAGAACGGTTTGGATCACGCTGAGAATTCACACCATTGGCAACCACTTGCAATGCATCGATATCCAAACCTGAATCGGTTTCATCCAAAATACAAAGCTTGGGCTCAAGCAACATCATTTGCATGATTTCGTTGCGTTTCTTTTCACCGCCACTGAAGCCTTCGTTAACACCACGCTTCAAAAAGTTTTGATTCAAGTCGACTGCTTTGCACTTTTCACGGGCTAGCTTTAAAAACGTCACACTGTCGTAAGGCTCCAAACCACGATGGGCACGAACTGCATCAACAGACGCTTTCAAGAACTCTAGGTTGCTCACACCTGGAATTTCCACAGGATACTGGAACGCTAAAAACAGACCTTCACGTGCGCGTTCCTCGGTGTCCATGTCCAGTAGATCTTTGCCATCAAAGTCGACAGTGCCTGATGTGGCTTCATAGTTTTCACGACCAGAAAGCACATTACCCAAGGTACTTTTACCTGCACCGTTTGGGCCCATGATCGCATGCACCTCACCTGGCTTAACCTCTAAGTTTAAGCCTTTTAGGATATCTTTCTCTTCGACTTTTGCGTGTAGATCTTTGATATTTAACATAGTGTTTTAACCATTAACGAGTCGTGACTCGTTCCTACATTTCTTGATTCTGTTTCTAAAAGAAGGTGTCTATACTCACTGTTTAGTGGTGTGCGCTATCCAACCGAACCTTCTAGTGATACTTCTAATAACTTGCCAGCTTCTACCGCGAACTCCATGGGCAGTTCTTTGAATACTTCCTTACAAAAACCATTCACAATCATGGAAACAGCTTTTTCTGGATCAATGCCGCGTTGCTGACATAAGAACATTTGATCGTCACTCACCGTAGAGGTTGTTGCCTCATGTTCGATCACGGCGCTGGGATGCTTGCTTTCAATATAAGGGAAGGTATGTGCACCGCACTTATCCCCAATTAATAACGAGTCACACTGAGTAAAATTACGAGCGCCTTCAGCTGTTGGGTTCATGCGCACCAAACCGCGATAGGCATTTTGACTTTTACCAGCGCTGATACCTTTGGAGATGATGGTAGACTTGGTGTTTTTACCCAAGTGAATCATCTTGGTGCCGGTATCGGCTTGCTGATAATTATTGGTCAATGCCACGCTGTAGAACTCACCAATGGAATTATCCCCCTTGAGAACACAGCTAGGATATTTCCAGGTTACGGCTGAACCGGTTTCTACTTGAGTCCAAGATACTTTGGCATTGGTATGAGCAACAGCACGTTTGGTTACAAAGTTATAGATACCACCCTTACCTTCGCTATCCCCTGGATACCAGTTTTGCACCGTACTGTATTTAATTTCTGCGTTATCAAGTGCCACCAATTCAACCACAGCTGCGTGCAATTGGTTTTCATCACGCATAGGTGCAGTACAACCTTCTAAGTAGCTCACGTGTGAGCCTTCATCAGCAACAATCAAAGTGCGCTCAAACTGACCTGTATTTTGCTCATTGATACGGAAGTAAGTGGATAACTCCATGGGGCAGCGCACACCCTTAGGGATGTAAACAAAGCTACCGTCACTGAATACCGCACTATTTAATGCGGCATAAAAGTTATCTTTTTGCGGAACCACAGAGCCCAAATACTTTTTCACAATTTCAGGGTGGTGATGAACCGCTTCACTGATGGACATGAAGATCACGCCCGCTTCTTTCAACTTTTCTTTAAAAGTTGTAGCAACGGAAACAGAATCGAATACCACGTCCATGGCAACATTGTTTTTCACACCCGCCAGCATTTCTTGCTCATGCAAAGGAATACCTAGTTTTTCATAGGTACGTAACAATTCAGGGTCCACTTCATCCAAAGACTTAGGGCCGTCATCCATGCTCTTTGGCGAGCTGTAATAAGACAATGCCTGAAAGTCTGGCTTTGGATACGTAACGTGAGCCCAATTTGGCTCTTGCATTTCCTGCCATGCAGCAAATGCTTTCAAACGCCATTCCAGTAACCATTCTGGCTCGTTCTTTTTGCCACTGATAAAACGAATCACATCTTCGTTTAAGCCAGGAGGCAAGGTATCGCTTTCGATATCAGTTACGAAGCCAGCTTCGTATTCACTTTTAATGTACTGATTAATTTCTTCACTCATCAAACTTCTCCTGACTTACTTACGCAGCCATACCTTTTAATCGATTAACCGCGGTGGTCACGCTTTCGATGGTCTGTTCTATTTGTTGTTGTGTGGTGAAACGCCCTAACGAAAATCGAATCGACGCGTGCGCTAATTCATCATCCAAACCAATCGCTTTTAATACATATGATGGCGCCATCGTTGCACTATTACAGGCGCTACCCGAACTAACCGCCACTTGCGGAATACTCAGCAACAAGGATTCACCATCAACCCCTGCAAACGCGACATTTAAAATATGCGGCACGCCTGAGGCTTCATCACCATTAATACTCACACCATCCAACTGACTAAGACCTTGCCATAACTGATCACGCAGTTGTTTTATATCCTTGGTATTATCATCCACTAAACTCGCGGCTACTCCCATACCTACAATTTGGTGGGTCGCAAGGGTGCCACTGCGCATTCCTCGCTCATGACCACCGCCATGAATTTGAGCAACCAATTTGACACCCCGTTTTACGTACAGAGCACCGATGCCTTTTGGTCCATAAAACTTATGACCACTTAACGACAACAGATCGATATTGTCCTTTTCCACATCGACTTTTATTTTGCCGACGGCTTGTGCGCCATCCACATGAAATAATACGTTTGCACGACGGCAGACATCACCAATTTGCGAGATTGGATTAATACTGCCCACTTCGTTATTGACGTACATAAGGGAAACGAGAATAGTGTTCTCTTGCAATGCCGCAGCCACTTGTTCGCAGGTAATAACGCCCGCACTGGTCGGTTGTAGATAAGTTACCTCGACGCCTTGCTGCTCAAGATGCGCACAGGTATCCAGCACCGCTTTATGCTCAATACTGCTGGTAATGATATGACTGCCTTGATATCCGTGCTGCTCAGCAACACCTTTAATGGCAAGGTTATCGGCCTCGGTCGCCCCTGATGTCCAGACAATCTCACGTACGTCGGCATTAATAACGGTGGCCAACTGTCCACGGGCGGTTTCCACCGCTTCCTCAGCCATCCAACCATAGCGATGTGAGCGGGAAGCCGGATTGGCAAAATTCCCCTCTAGAGTTAAGCAGTCCGCCATGGCTTCGGCTACTTTCGGGTCTACCGGGGTAGTGGCTGCATAATCTAGATATACGGGATTCATGAAAACACCTGTAACAACAATCTGACCAGTTTTAGGCTGTCGTCAGTTGAATCAAAGTCTCATCAACGGTTTCGTGAGCCTTTTCATCCTGACGCTTAGCGACATCTAAAATCTCTTTGCGGCTTACCAAATCAGCAATACTGATATCACTCAAAAATGCATGAATCTGCTGACTTAAGTCCTGCCATAAGTGATGGGTTAAGCATTGATCGCCCTCTTGGCAATCACCTTTGCCGCGGCAACGGGTGGCATCCATGGATTCATTTACCGCATCCACTACCTGGGCAATGCTGATTTCACTGCCCTCACGTGACAACCGATAACCGCCACCGGGTCCTCTTACAGAACTAACAAGATCGCAGCGGCGTAGCTTGGCAAACAATTGCTCAAGATAAGACAAACTGATGCCTTGGCGACCTGAAATATCGTTCAAGCTAACTGGTTTATGCTGACCATGAATGGCCAGATCCAGCATGGCTGTTACTGCATAGCGACCTTTGGTGGTTAACCGCATGGCTGCACCCCTTTGATAGACATACCCGAATATGAGCCTTCATTATCTAAAACCCGAGTATTTTAGTCAACTTTTTACTTGAGTAAACTGAAGGGTTATTGAAGGGTTATTCCAGCCGTGCAAAAATTGCGCGGCATGATATCAGAAATCGCAGTGAAAGTCGTTACGGAATAGCCCCGCTAGCCGGGGCATAAGACGGGGTTCTGCGGTGATTATGGTGCGTAAGTGAGGCTTAAAAAACGACGGCTAACGTTATTGGCAGAATCAAATGCAGCGACTTGCAGTTGGTTTTCTCCACGATTTAGGCGCACCTTGACCTGAAAGTGCGTGGTGTATTCAAAATGTCCCAGAAATATATCCCCATCGGCGTTCACCACTTGGACTTTTTTAATACCCATGCCCTGATCAAAGGCCATACCGCGAACCTGCACAATTTCTTGGTCCACCACTTCTGGCATATCCACTAACTCTAGGACAGGGCCGTCGGCATCAGGGAAACTGTTCGCGTCGTAGGGATTTGTGCCGTTTTCTTTCTCTAGCGCATTGGAAAAGCCATCACCGTCGGTATCTTTTTTATCACTGCTTTGATTGGACTGGGTTTCATGCTTTGAATAGCGCGAAGCGTCTTTAGGAAAGGCATCTTGCCAGTTATTCACACCATCGCCATCGCTATCCATGTCATAGGCATCGGGAATACCATCGCCATCCATATCCACTGGCTTCGAATTAGGGTCTTGAGCATTGGTTTTGGATAAGCGCTCATAGCGATCGCTAATGCCATCACCATCTGAGTCTTGCTCCGCGGCCTGTGTATAAGTACTCATGAGGAAAATACTGCCCAGCAGTATTAGAGATAAAGCAACTTTTGCCATGATTTTTTCTTTTTATTATTGTTTTTCCGCAGTCTAGCAAAATCGCCTACGGAAAGCATCACGCCCTCCGCGGGGACTAAAGACCGTTTTCTAAGCCTCAGCCTCAATCACTAACAGCGGTGGTTCCGCTTGCTGCAATGCTTCCAGTTCTTGGCGGCGAACTTGAATACATTCTTGATAGGCTTGCAAAATGCGTTGCTGTGTTGGACCTTCTTGGCCCTGCATATCTTGAGACCATTGCTCAAACAGCCAGATCTCTCTCTCGAGTTTGGAAATTTTATCGTTGTTATTCATGCTTCCTAACTCCAGCACTCTTTCTTGCCCGATATTCTAGGGTCCGTTCATGACAAATCAATGTTCGATTCACCACAAACGGCTTACATTCCAAAATATCTCCGCAATATGCTGCTAAGTTCTTAGACGCCCGGCGCCGGTAATTCTTGGCTACAGGGAATTGGGCGCATTTTTTGATTCACAAGTATACCTGCAACCGCATCACCCGATACGTTTTTCCTTGGACGCAGCAATAGGTAACCATCGGCACAAAAAGCTTCGCGGTTAGCTGCCTTGGGCGAAACCTTGGTGCTCGCCTCGGTACCAACAGCCCGCAATTCGAAGATATCCACAACACCTGCATCGGCCTCAGAACTGTGCTTAATATAGCCATGCATATCGAGGGCAATCACGGATACAACCATGGCCGCAATGGCACTAAAAATGGCAACTTTGATATCCCGTTCGGTGAACTTCATTCCTATCTCCTACTACTCGCCCCACAAGGGCATAATATCTTGATCGATTTCTAAATGGGTTAAGATGCGTGCCACCACAAAATCCACCAAATCTTCGATGGATTGAGGATTGTGATAAAAACCCGGTGCCGCTGGCATAATCGTCACGCCAAGGTTAGCCAGCTTAAGCATATTCTCTAGATGAATAGGGCTAAAAGGGGTTTCTCTAGGAACAAGAATCAACTTTCGCTGTTCTTTTATTGCCACATCCGCTGCACGTTCAATTAAGTTATTGCTGGCGCCTGTCGCAATCGCGCTAAGAGTGCCCGTACTACATGGACATACCACCATGGGACCATTGCGACCCGAGCCGCTGGCCACTGGCGCGAACCACTGCTCACGACCGAATACTTGTATTTGATCCGGCTTGGCATTGAACATTTCAGTGAGCTTAGCCTGCATTTTATCAGGAGTACCGGGCAATTTAATATCTGTCTCAGTAGCAAACACCACCTGAGCAGCTTTGCTAATCATCACATAGATTGGCTTGCCCGCCTCAACTAAGCACTGCAATAAACGCAACGTATAGGGAGCACCAGAGGCCCCGGTAATCGCTACCGTGATCGGCTTTATTGAGACATCTTTGCTTGGTTGCATTAGGAACTCATCGCTTCTGCTAACTTTTTATGGATACCGCCAAAGCCACCATTACTCATGAGAACAATGCCATCACCTGGCTCGCTGGTTTGCACAAGGTGGGCGATTATAGCGTCGATATCATCAAACAAAACTGATTTAGGTTCGTCATTTACTCGGTTGGGAATATTGCATTGCTCAACGACGTTTTCCATATCCCAATTTAACCCTTTAGGCTGGAACCATATAATCTCATCTGCTTGCTCGACGGCTTTTGGCAACTCGGCTTTGTGCACTCCCATACGCATGGTATTGGATCTTGGCTCAATAACAGCTCGAATACGTTTGAATTCACCGCTGTTGGCCATCCCTGCAAGAGTACTTTCAATGGCCGTCGGATGATGAGCAAAGTCATCATAAATCTTCACTTCTTTAGCATCGCAGATCAATTCCATGCGGCGTTTGACACCAACGAAGCGATTGAGCGCTGCAATACTATCCTTAGGCAAGATCCCCACATGGTGAGCTGCAGCGATACACGCCAAAGCGTTGTTAACGTTATGCTGACCCGTCTGCTTCCATCTTACTTCACCAACTAACTGCTCTCCTTGGTAGACCTCAAACACGGATCCCGAAACATGCTTTAGCTCGGCTCGCCAATCACCACCAAGCGTAACGGTTGGTGTCCAGCAACCCATATCTAAAGTTGATTTAATATTTGCATCATTGGCAGGAAAAATAATTTGACCTTCGCTAGGAATGGTACGCACAAGATGGTGGAACTGGGTTTTAATGGCATCTAGGTCTTTAAATATATCCGCATGATCGAATTCCATGTTATTGAGAATGACCGTACGTCCGTGGTAATGAACAAACTTAGAACGCTTATCAAAAAACGCACTGTCGTATTCATCGGCTTCCACCACAAAAAAGTCGCTCTCACCTAAACGCGCGGAAACGCCAAAGTTTTTAGGCACACCGCCAATGAGGAAGCCTGGCTGAAAACCGCAATCCTCTAGTACCCAAGCCAGCATGCTAGTAGTCGTGGTCTTGCCATGAGTACCCGCCACCGCCATAACCCATTTATCTTTTAACAGGTGGTTTGACAAATAAGCTGGGCCCGACGTGTACGGTAAGCCCTTGTTCAATACATACTCCACTGCCTCATTGCCGCGGCTCATGGCATTCCCAACCACGACTAGATCTGGGGCTGGCTGCAAATGGCTGACATCAAAGCCTTCTTGCACCTCTATTCCCGCCTGCTCTAACTGTGTACTCATTGGTGGATATACATTGGCATCCGAACCTGTGACCCTGTGGCCTTGGGATTTGGCCAATTGAGCCAAGCTCCCCATGAATGTGCCGCAAATACCTAATATATGAATATGCATAAAGCGCTCAATCAATTCACTGTTTAGTCTTGAATGTTATTAAAAGTCCATTCTTTCATAAATCCCCGTTCGCGTCTGTGCTTTGCTTAGCTTCATAGTAAGCATTTTAGAATGAGTGAACCAAAAAGTACGCTAAGTCAAAAAGCGCTGCACTATTTTTTAGCAGTATTTTATCTATCTGCTATACCTACTTATAGACCCCAATACTAATGACGCTCAATATCCGTTTGATCGTCACGGTATTTTCATTTAACAACCAATGAAGGACTCACTATGGCGATGAAAAAGCTAACTTATGCCGGCGTGCCTTTGCTAGCGGCCACCATGACGGCGTCGTTTACCGCACAAGCCGTAACTGTGGATCAACTCAATCGGCAAGTTCAAAAACTGAATCAGCGCATTGCCGCACAAGACCAGCGCTTTCGAGTGAATGGTTTTGCGACATTTGGTATTGCGAAAAGCGACGAGGAAATCGCATACAACGGAGTATCAGACCAAACAACATGGACTGAGTTTACTCGCGCTGGCATTCAAATGAGCTTTCAAGTCAATCAAGACTCATCTGTTGTCACACAGATTGTTGGTCGAGGCTCAGAAGATTTTAATGCCAATATGGAATGGGCTTATTTCAAACATCAATTTACTAATAGTTTATCAGCCAAAGTCGGGCGTATCCGTGGCCCATTCTACATGTTGTCAGAATATCTAGATGTAGGTTACGCCGTACCATGGGCACAAATGCCCGCTGAAACCTATAGCCTACTCAGCCCGTTTGCCAACATTGACGGTGTCGACCTCACATGGAGCACCGATATAGGTTGGGATACGTTAGAGATTAAAGGTTTTTACGGTCGCACCGAGAACGAGAACTTTATTTTTGATGACGTTATGGGTATCAGTGCCACCTATTCAGCAGAAACCTGGTCTGCTCGCTTGGCCACAACGGTTGCGGGTTTAAGTTTTGGTAGTGGCGAGCAGGGTGCTTCCACAGCTAATGCCCAAGCCCTACTTGAGGGAACAACTGCAGCACAGCTAGGCACCCAAGACGCTGCCTTTACTAGCTTTGGCTTCCGTTATGACCCAGGCACATTATTAGTCATGGGTGAATATACAACCTCCAGTGCAGATGGCATTACTCAAGATGAAGATTCTATGTATCTAACAGTCGGCTACCGTATGGGAGCTTGGCTGCCTCACCTTACCTATGGTATGCATGAGTCTACAGATGATAAGGATAGAGAACTTCCAGCAGGAGTGCCTGCAAGCACAGTTGTTGATACGGACGGCACCACTGCAGGTGACGTCGCTGCTCTTGTGCAAGCGAACTCAAACTCTGACACTAGCCGCATTGGTTTAGGTGTTCGCTACGACTTTGGCGCGGGAACCGCTCTTAAGCTTCAGTACGATATTGTAGACGCTGACTCAACAGGCTTGTTTAATGCCACTCAGTATTTACAAGCTGGAGCAAACGCACCCGACAGTGCGAATATCCTAACCATAACCATCGACACTGTATTTTAAGGGAGGAGAAGATCATGAAATTATCCATTAAACTTCTATCGACTCTTGCCCTTTTTGCAAGCGTTTCATTCGCATATGCAGGTCCTGTTGTTGTCGCCGGTTCTGGCAGCCCCATAGGTTCAGCAGGTGCCGCTGACGTTGTTAAAGTCTTCCTTGGTAAAAAGAAAGACTTAGGCGGTGTTTCAGTCGTCCCTGTTGATCAAAGTGAAGGCAATCCTGCTCGCACTGAGTTTTATACAAACGTTGTTAACAAATCCGAAGCACAGCTTAAGTCTTATTGGTCGCGCTTGATTTTTACTGGTAAAGGTCAAGCTCCTCAAGATGTAGGTGGTGATGCAGACGTTAAAGCAATGGTTGCATCCAATCCAAACTTGGTCGGCTACATTGATGAGTCCGCTGTCGATGGCAGTGTGAAGGTGATCTTTAAACCATAAGCAAGTTCATTGACACTTATAAAGGGCGGCCTTTTGTTTCGATAAAGCAAAAGGCCGTTTTTCTTCCTACCCTAGAAATAGATAAAGGTGCGCACTATGAAAGCAAGTTTATTTACCCTACTGGTGTTTGTCTCTTGCTTGGCCCGAGCAGACCTAGCCGTGATCACTCATGCGGACTCAGGGATCCCTGAAGTATCACATAATGTAATCAAGAGTCTATATATGGGCAGCCTTAAGTATCTAAATGGTCAACGTGTATTGCCCTTAGATCAAATGCAGGGGAACAATGAAAGAGGCAAGTTTTACTCACAAACGTTTGATATCCCCATGAATCAAATTTTAGCCCATTGGTCGCGTTTGATCTTTACTGGAAAAGGACAGAGTCCTATACAAGTTGCGGATAGTGAAGCTGTGTATCAACTGGTCAAAACCAATAAAAACATGATTGGTTATATACCGTTCGAAAACGTAACACCTGACGTAAGGGTTATTTTTCGAGTAAAAGACAAGAACTAGCCCAAAAAGAAATACAGCAATCCTAAGATAATAACAGCTTGTATCGCGCTAATACATTTCCATAGCAATATGGGATAGCGATGTATCAAGGGTTGCTGCCCCCTAGCCACTAGCTTTGGATTTGGCTTTTTCAAATCATAAATAAATTCCGACAAACTCTCGTAGCGCTGACTTGCCTGAGGAGAGAGTGCTTTTTCAATAGCCTTATCCATCCAAGGCGGAACTAAAGGATTGTGAAGACAGGCGGATTCGTACTGCAAACTCGATACTTTTCTCTCGTGGTTGATATTGGCTAGCTTACCATCGAAAGGCAGTTTAGCGGTCAACATTTCATAGATCACAACAGCAAGACTAAATTGATCGGATGCGAATGATTTGTTATCGCCAAATCGCGTTTCTGGAGCACTGTAATCGGCCGTTCCTAAAGCCTGCTCTCGAGAGTAAGGGGTATCAATCTCATTGATACCTGCAACATAACAAGCACCAAAATCAATAATCTTGGGGATACCATCAGCTTGAATAATGATGTTTTCAGGCTTGATATCTTGATGAAGAATATCCTTGCGATGGAAAGCTCGGATGGCTCGAGACAACAACTCTGCAATGCGAACCACTTCTTGAGGCTCAGCTTTTGGGTGATGCATCATCCATTTATCAAGGCGCACCCCATCAATATACTCCATCAACGTATAGAGTGCCGATGGTGGTTTCGTCGGGGTTAGTGTTTTCACGACATATGGGTTTTCGATACGTTTTCCAATCCACTGTTCGGTACTAAAGCGCTCGATATAAGCCGGATCATCAAGGTAATTTAAGGATGGTGTCTTGAGAATATAATACTGTTGATTCTCGCAATCGCAGACCTTATAAACTTGAGAACGCTGACTTTCATGAATAATGGAATCAACCTCATATCCGTCGATGCGATCACCCACAGATAGCGGCGGCGGAAACGGTAGTTCCGTCAATGAGTCATAGAAAGGGTCGGCATTGTCGAGAGATAGCTGATCAACGCGAATAATCTGGCAACTTAAGTTATCGTGACTACCTGCAGATAGGGCTTGCTTCACCAGTATTTCCGTTAGATCCTGTATGCTTTCTTTGTCGTGATGTCGGTGACCAATTAACTGAGCACGAATACTTTGTTCATCAATATAATCATGAATGCCGTCACTACTTAGAAAAAAAATATCTCCTTGATGTAATGCTTCTTCACGATAATCCATATCAAGAGATTGACTCATTCCCATAGCGCGATAGAGATATCTCTGCTTGTCACCTACCACAGTTTCATGATCTTGAGTCAAACACTCAAAGTCTGAACCTCGCAAACGATAAATACGGGTATCACCAACATGGAATATGAAAGCTTTTTTAGACTTAAAAATAACCGCGCTGAAGGTTGTCAAATGACCTTGAATCGTCCCTTGCCCAACAAGCCAGCGATTCAAAGCAGATAACACACGTTGCCCTGATTTTTTCACGCTCCAGGCTTCTGGGGTCGCATAATAATCCGAGATAAATGTACGTACACTGGTTTCACTAGCTTCTTTTGCTGCTGCCGATGCGCTAACACCATCAGCTACAATAGCGGCTACGCCCTTTAAAGATAAGCTTGGTTCGTTAGGAATACATAAGCCGATACAATCCTGATTCTCGTCTTTCTTACCCTGACTGGATATTTGACCGGCAGTAATAGCAATGGAGCTTATAAGATGCTTCATGATTTAAAGATTTATTTAAAGGAGTCGATACGCGTCAAAAAGAATAATATGAATTCTCTAAGCCCTTGCAACGGGTTTGTATCGACCCCTCTAAAACTGTTTATTTTCCTATTTGTACTAGCTCAACTTCACCAGCATCATTAATTTCAGCAACATGACCTTCAGGCTCTTCAAGGAATTGTACTGCTATGAAAATAAATGCAGCAGAAGCAGCTATCACCATGAAGAAAGTACTGTAATCTACAAACGATAATATTGTTAGATAAATGACCGCACCGACATTACCATAAGCACCCGTCATACCAGCAATCTGTCCAGTCAATGATCTCTTTACTAAAGGCACCATAGCAAATACCGCGCCCTCCCCTGCTTGCACAAAGAAAGAACACATCATAGTGGCGATAACAGCTACCGGAATCCACCACGTACTATCAATCTGACTAAGCGTTAGATAACCAACAGCAAGCCCACAAATAAGAATGGAAAGTGTTTTACGACGACCAAACTTATCACTTAACCAACCACCACCTGGACGTGCCACCAAGTTCATAAACGCGAAACCTGACGCCAATAAACCTGCGGTAACCGCAGTTAACCCCTCAAACGTTTCCATAAAAAACAAAGGCAGCATAGAAACAACGGCCAGTTCAGAACCAAATGTAACGAAATAAGCCCATTGCAAAACAGCCACCTGCTTATATTTATAACGCTGCATTTTAGGAACTGGTTGCGACAAGTGTTCTTTATTCACTTTCAATATTTGCCATGTTTGCACCACAAACAAAAGCGCTAAGCCTATGTATAGAGCCCAAGATGCTATTTCTGACAGCAATCCTAAATTCGCAGGAGAAAGCTTCCATGTAAGCACTGCTAGCGCAAGGTACATTGGAACATTCATGGCTAAGTAGAAATATAAATCCCTCTTGTTGCTTACTTGTAAGCCACCTGACTTCTTAGGCTTAAAATAAGTAGAGCCCTTGGGAGTATTGCGGGCTACTTTAAAGAAAATAAAGGAGTAAACGAAAGCAAGACATGCTGTGCTCAATAGAGCATAGCGCCAACCATCATCCCCACCAAAAATGAGTGCAACGGTAGGCAGTAGCATCGCCGATGCAGCGGAACCAAAATTACCCCAACCTCCGTAAATACCTTCAGCAATACCCACCTCTTTCGCTGGAAACCATTCTCCAACCAAGCGAATACCAATAACAAAACCCGCACCTACAAACCCCATTAAGAAACGAAAAAGTGCTAGCTGCTCGTAAGTTTGTGACAATGCAAACGCTGTACAAAGCAATGACGATACGAACAGTAAACCACTATAGACGTATCGTGGGCCAAAGCGGTCTACCAACATACCAATGATAATACGTGCAGGGATCGTTAATGCCACATTAAGAATTAGCAAGGCTTTGACTTCTTGACTCGTCAAATCAAATGCTTCCTTGATAAAGCCCATCAGAGGCGCATGGTTGAACCAAACCATGAAGGTAAGAAAGAAGGCAAACCAACTAATATGCAACATGCGTATCTTTGGCTGGCTGAGCTTTAATGGATTAATGCCAGTATCCGACATACTTGAATCCTCTAGATGAAAAATTGATTGGTCACTTAGAGCAAGATGCAGACCAATTCAATCCATCACCGATGAACACTGGCCTAAAGCTACAGTTACATTGATTTTTCAAATAGGATCAAACCAATAATAGCGCCATCATTGTGCATATTTAGTTACTCCTTACAGGTGTAGCGCACCAACAAAGATCATTTAATTGCCAAGCTTTGCATCATTTAGGATTTATAAGGTGCATGCAGGCTCTGATTTATCGCACATCTGCTTGCCCCATCGTGAAACCCAATGCCACATTTTGAACAGGGATGTGCATAAAGGACTGCACTGACTTAAAACATTTCCTAATCAAAGTTCAATTTTAGGCACCATCACACTTCATTTTTCAGCAAACTGAGTGTTTTTCATGTGATTTTTTTGTTTGGCATATGGGTTGCTCTAACACCAGAGAACCCTTTCACTCTATTAAAGGAAATCACAATGAAAACATTAAAACCTGTTCTTTGTACTTTAGCGCTGGGCTCCATGAGTGCATTCGCTTCTGCAAATACATTGCAAAGTGAATCACAGTCTTTTCTAGAAGATACTTCTTGGTCTTTTGATTTTAGATATAGAACCGAGAGTGTGGATAAAGACAACAACCTAGATACCGCATTGGCCAATACATTGAAGTCTCGGCTGACAATAAAAACAGGAACGGCCTATGGATTCAGTGGACTGGTAGAAGGCGATAATACTCTACATATAACGGATGATTTTAACTCCACCGAAAACAATCAAGCCGAATATCAAAAAGTAGTTGATCCAGAGACGACTCAGATAAACCAAGCCTATGTGCAGTATAGTAATGCAGGTAATACCATCAAGCTAGGTAATCAGCGTATTCTTCTCGATAACCAACGCCATGTTGGCGGCGTTGGATTTAGACAGGACGAAGCAACTTTTGATGCAGTCTCAATCAGCAGCACGTACTTCGATAATACAAAGCTGTTTTTCGCAGTTGCTAACAATAGAAACACCATTAAAAATGAAAATACCGAAGAAGACATCATTCTTTTAAACGCTCAACATAACTATAGCGATAGCCTTAAAGCCACAGCCTTTTACTATAGCATTGAAACGGAATCAGGCTCGAACCTTGATACGTTTGGCCTTCGTTCCACTGGCGTTCTATCTAACAAAGCATCCTACGAAGCAGAAATAGCAACACAAGATGATGAAACCAATACAACTCTTTACTACCACTTAGCTGGTAGTTACAAGCTAGGAGCAATCAAAGCTACCCTTGGCCTCGAGACTCTAGGTAGTGATGATGGCGATGCATCTTTTAAAACTCCGCTTGGAACCAATCATAAATTCTTTGGCTGGAGCGATACTTATCTAGGTGCGCCTGATGGAAATGGCCTGCAGGATATTTATGTTAGCGCTGTCAGCAAACTAGCAGGCGTAAAACTCGTGGGTCAGTTCCATAGTTTTAGCTCAGTTGAAGATAGTACTGACTTAGGCACAGAGTTTGGTTTCTTGGCCGCCAAAAAATTTAAAAATTATGGCTTGAGTTTCAAGCTTGCTCAATTCTTTGCTGGTGATACAGGCGTGGACACCACCAAGCTTTGGCTTACAGCAACAGCTAAATTCTAAAAATCAAAGTTTAACCCTAGCACTAGGGAGCGATGTCTCCCTAGTAGCTAAAGAAATCATCAACCAATATGGAAATATAAGCATGAGATCGTTCATTGCATTAATCGTCCTATGCCTTAGCGTATTAAGCACACCCGCTTACAGCGAAGTTCAATCCTTATCGCAAGCCATTAATGAATCCGGTCGTTTGCGAATGCTTAGCCAACGTATGGCAAAATCAAAACTACTATCAGCCATGGAAATCCAACCAGAAAAAGCGCAAGTTCAATATCGAGATAGTCTTGCGTTATTTAAAAAGAATTTAGTGGATTTAATCATATTTAGTGATCAGGTCGACCAATCAGGTTCAATGAATGTTCAACTAAAACAAATACAATCGGCATTACAGGCTTTTACCAATATTAGCGAGAACTACGACATCACACCCTTGATTCCTAACTTGCTAATGACTAGCGATCAATTATTAATGCAATGCGAAACCTTGGTGACAGAACTCGAAAATATAGCAAATCGTCGCAGTGCCAAGTGGGTAAACTTATCTGGCCGTCAACGCATGCTTAGCCAGCGCATTGCTAAGCTCTACACTGCAATTGCACTTAGCAAGGATGAGACACACAAGGCGGATTTACAGCAAGCAGTGCAGGAATTTGAATCTGCCCTGAATCAACTGATCTCCTCCCCTGACAATACGCAATTTGTACGCTACAAGCTCAATAATGTCCTCACACAATGGAATTTCTCTAAGCAAGGTTTCCTAGCTCTAGAGAAGGGACAGAGCACTCCTTTGGTTATCAGTATCACGACGGAAAGTATCTTAAAACAGATGAACGATATTACGGCCCTGTATCAAGAAATCGACCTCAATAAAACGCGGTTGGCCGCAAACTAATATCGCACCAGCTGTGTGCGCGCCGTTTTTTATGCGTGCACCACAAGTGCACAACCGCATGAACAAGAACGCTTTAAATCACAAATTTTCTATAGAAATCAACAGCTTAACTAATTGGCACAAGGGTTGCTAAAGAAGAATCAAGTTAAAAAGTTTCAAGCTCTGCGCTTGCTAGGAGAACACCATGTCAAACAAGCAAGATCTTATCGTGATCGGCAACGGAATGGTTGGCCAAAAGTTTTTACAAACTTTAGCTGATAAAGGAAAGCACGAATCGTTCAACATCACCGTGCTTTGCGAAGAACCGCGACCTGCATATGATCGCGTCTATTTGTCCTCTTATTTTTCAGGCAAAACAGCTGATGACCTTAGCTTGGTTGAAAAGGATTTCTTCAATGACAATCAAATCGAAATTAAACTGAACTGCAAAGCTGAGAGCATTGATCGAGAAAATCAATTGGTGAAAACATCCCATGGTGAGAACCTTCACTATGACAAATTGATTTTGGCCACGGGCTCGTATCCTTTCGTCCCTCCTGTTGAAGGCCACGACCGAGAGCACTGCTTGGTTTACCGCACCATCGAAGATTTGGAAAATATTGAAGCGAGCGCCAAAGAATCAAAAGTAGGTGTTGTTGTGGGTGGTGGTCTACTTGGCTTAGAGGCAGCCAAAGCGTTAAAAGACTTAGGCCTTAAAACACATGTCGTAGAGTTTGCTCCTCGCCTAATGGCCGTTCAGGTTGATGACGCAGGCGGCGCGCTACTAAAACGAAAAATCGAAGAGCTGGGCGTTCAAGTACATACCAGCAAGAATACTCAATTGATTACCGATGGCGATACTCTCCGTCATAAGATGGAATTTGCCGACGGCGAGTCCTTGGAAACGGATCTTATTTTATTTAGCGCCGGTATTCGTCCACAAGATGCTATTGCTAAACAAGCAGAGCTTGAGCTTGGCCCACGTGGCGGCATCATTATTAACAATCACTGTCAGACGTCAGACGAGAACATCTACGCTATCGGCGAATGCGCACTTTGGGGTGGAATGATCTACGGCTTAGTCGCGCCTGGTTATGCCATGGCATCCGTCGCCGTTGATCACATCACGCAAACGGGCGATTCAGAATTTGCTGGTGCGGATATGAGTACCAAGCTGAAATTAATGGGCGTTGATGTCGCGTCTATTGGTGATTGCCATGGTCGCACCGAAGGTTCACTTTCATACGCCTACAATGACGAAGTCAATCAAGTATATAAAAAACTGGTTGTTAGTGCTGATAAAAAACAACTGCTTGGTGCCATTATGGTGGGCGAAGCAGAGGACTATGGCAACCTGCTACAAATGATGCTGAACAATATCGAGCTGCCAGAAAAACCTGAACTTCTCATATTGCCAAGTACTGATGGTATGGAAAAGCCGGCATTGGGTCCTGATGCTCTGCCAGAAACAGCACAAATATGTTCTTGCTATGACGTCAGTAAAGGACAAATCTGCTGCAGTGTTCAAGACGGTGCGCAAACCATTGGCGATGTGAAAGCATCCACCTCTGCAGCCACAGGTTGTGGTGGTTGTACTGCACTGGTGACTCAGGTCATGAATAGCGAACTCGAGAAACTCGGTGTGGAAGTCAATACCGATATTTGTGAGCACTTTGCTTATACACGACAAGATCTTTACAACATCATTCGCGTTGAAGGTATCGAGTCATTTCAAGAGCTATTAGAAAAACATGGCAAAGGTCATGGCTGTGAAATCTGTAAGCCCGCTGTAGGCTCGATACTCGCTTCTGTCTACAACGATTATGTCTTGGATGAAAAACACATCAGCCTACAGGACACCAATGATATTTATTTGGGTAATATGCAAAAAGACGGTACCTACAGTGTAGTACCTCGCATGCCTGGCGGTGAGGTAACGCCTGAAGGCTTGTTAGTTATTGGGCAGATTGCAAAAGACTTTGGTCTCTACACAAAAATTACCGGTGGTCAGCGTATCGATTTATTCGGTGCTCAATTGCACGAACTTCCGCAGATTTGGAAGCGTTTGGTAGACGCCGGTTTTGAAACCGGCCATGCATATGGTAAAGCACTGCGTACTGTAAAATCTTGTGTGGGTAGCACTTGGTGTCGATATGGTGTTGATGATTCCATGTCTCTCTCCATTGAAGTAGAGAACCGATACAAAGGTTTACGCGCCCCACACAAAATCAAATTCGCGGTATCCGGATGTACTCGTGAGTGTGCTGAAGCACAAAGTAAAGACGTGGGCATTATTGCAACGGAAAATGGTTGGAATCTCTACGTGTGTGGTAATGGTGGTATGAAACCACGCCATGCAGAACTACTAGCACAAGACCTCGATAAAGAAACACTGATCAAATACATTGATCGTTTTTTAATGTTTTACATTAAAACCGCAGACCGCCTACAGCGCACGAGTGTATGGCGCGATAACTTAGAGGGTGGACTAGATTACTTAAAATCCGTTGTAGTGGATGACTCACTAGGCTTGGCAGAAGAACTTGAACAGCAAATGCAGCATGTAGTGGGCACCTATCAATGTGAATGGAAATCGACTATTGAGAATCCAGAACGATTGAAGCGCTTTAAGCACTTTATCAATGCCGATGACACAGATAAAAACCTACAGTTTGTCAAAGAGCGCGGACAAATTAGACCCGCTAATGAAGATGAACGTTTAAAGAAAGACAACCTGATTACAGTAGGCTAGATCATGAGTGATTTTCAAAAAGCATGTTTAATTGATGATATTGATGCGGGCACAGGAGTTTGCGCCCTGATCAGTAACAAACAAGTGGCACTGTTTAGGCCGACAAAAGAAGCGAAAGTATTTGCCATCGACAATTTCGATCCAGTTGGAAAAGCAAATGTACTAAGCCGAGGCCTGATAGCGGATGTAAAGCAAACCTTAACGGTTGCCAGTCCACTCTATAAACAGCATTACGATTTGGCTACCGGTCAATGCCTTGAAGACGATTCAATCAGCGTACCGGTTTACGAAGTAAAAGTTGAAAATAACGAAGTTTGGGTCAAAGCCTAATCTGCGTTCAAACTCTTATCTCAATAAAGACTTCCCCTTGTTTTTATTGATTTAAGCTGACCAATTCTATCCGCACAGATTGGTCATTCCTTCGGACTTTTTATTGTCGGAAGTCCCTTTGAGTCATTATTTGCTTCTGCTGCAAGTAATGACTCCTTTTTTGCGGTAAAGGTTAAAGATCCATGTTAACAAGCAGTAATGGTCGTCAAAAATTAGCAGTCATTGGCAACGGCATGGCAGCAGCCAAGTTATTGCAAGAACTCGTATTATCTTCTCTGGATCAATACGATATTACGGTTTTTGGCAATGAACCCTATGCTGCTTATAACCGCATTATGTTGTCACCTTTGCTTGCGGGAGAGAAACAATTAAACGACATTATCACGCTTCCCCGTGACTGGTATACTGAGAACAATATTGACTTATATACAGGCTCGGAATACCACATCAGTAAAATTGAGCGCGGTAGAAAACGACTCACATGCTCGAACGGCGAAATATTTCAATACGATAAACTCGTGATCGCCACGGGTTCTCATCCGTTTATCCTTCCAATACAGGGAATCGAATTAGATGGTGTTTTGAGCTTCCGTGACATTGCCGATGTAAATAAAATGCTTAAAGCCACTGAATCTTATAAACGCGCTGTTGTGATTGGTGCTGGACTGCTCGGATTGGAAGCGGCCATGGGTCTTATGCAGCGCGGCATGGACGTAACCGTTGTGCATAATAGTGACATTCCATTAAATCGCCAATTAGATGAGCAAGCCGGGCGTCTATTGAAGGACAGTTTAATAGATCGTGGTTTACACTTTAAGATGGATGCAAATAGCCATCATATTGAAGGCTGTGGCAACCGCGTTCAACGTATTGTATTTGATGATGACTCGTTTATCGAAACCGATTTAGTGGTGATGGCCATCGGCATCAGACCCAATATTGAACTAGCACAACAGTCGGGCTTGCAATGCGGTCGCGGTATCCTTGTTAGCGATACACTGCAAACCTATGATCCATCTATTTATGCACTTGGCGAATGCATCGAACATCGCGGCGAAACATTTGGACTCATCGCTCCTTTATATGAACAAGCCAAGGTACTGGCTAATCATCTAAGTGAACATGGTGTTGCGCATTTTCAAACCCTACCAACAGCCACTAAATTAAAAGTGACTGGCATTTCGCTGTTTAGTATGGGCCAATTTATTGAACAACAGCATCATGAAGTTCAAACCTATTTTGATCCTCAATCTCAAGTATATAAAAAACTGGTCATTGAAAACGAGCAACTTATTGGTGCTGTTTTATATGGCGACGTAACTGATGGAAGTTTTTATAGCGAGCTGATTGAGCAAGAACGTGATATTTCTGAATTCAGAGATTATATAATGTTTGGACAGGCACTGTGCCACCAATCATTGCAAGAAAATGCACCAGAGGAAGCAGTAGCGTGAATCAAGCAATCAATACAACATGTGCTTACTGTGGTGTTGGCTGTGGTATAAAAGCCGATGTAAATAAAACAACGCGCGAAATTTCAATTATTGGTAGTGACCAACACCCTGCTAATTATGGGCGTCTGTGCTCAAAAGGCACAGCCCTTGGCAATACACTGGAAGAAAAAGGGCGCCTGCTCTCGCCACTCGTTAAAGGCCAAAAGACATCATGGTCAAGCGCAATTGATCACGTAGCTAACGGTTTTCAATCCATCATTGAACAACACGGCCCGGATGCCGTAGCGTTTTATGTTTCCGGACAATTACTCACAGAAGACTATTATGTTGCCAATAAACTTATGAAAGGGTTTATGGGCAGCGGCAACATAGATACCAACAGTCGTTTATGTATGTCTTCTTCAGTGGTGGGACATAAACGTGCTTTCGGTACCGATACCGTTCCAGGATGTTACGAGGATTTTGAAAAGGCAAAATTGATTACATTAGTCGGTAGCAATACCGCTTGGTGTCACCCGGTTTTATTCCAGCGCATCAAACGTTATAAAGCTAACAATCCAGATGTGAAAGTGGTGGTGATTGATCCGCGTAAAACTGCAACCTGTGATATTGCTGATTTACATATACCGCTCGCCTTGGGTACAGATAGTTGGCTTTTTAACGGACTTCTGCATTACTTGGCAGATAACGATTATTTAAACCAAGAGTTCATATACCAGCACTGCAATGGTTTTGATGCCGCATTAGAATCCGCTGCTTCCTCTAGTGCTGATCTTAAACACCTTAGTAAAATACTCAGCGTTGAACTCACTACCTTAAAGACCTTTTTCAAATGGTTTGCAAATACGGAGCAAGCGGTAACCCTGTACAGCCAAGGCGTTAATCAAAGTTCGAGTGGCAGTGATAAAGTCAATACGATTATTAACTGTCATTTAGCAACGGGGCGCATCGGCCGTCCGGGTATGGGCCCCTTTTCGATGACAGGCCAGCCCAACGCCATGGGCGGACGCGAGGTCGGAGGGTTAGCCAATACGCTTGCAGCCCATCTCGAATTCAATGATTCGGATATTGAGATCGTAAAAACATTTTGGGATGCGCCAAACATGGCACATAAGCCAGGGCGTATGGCTGTCGACATGTTTGAGGCCATTGAACGCGGTGAGATTAAGGCCGTTTGGATTATGGCCACGAACCCTGTAGTCAGTCTGCCCAACGCGGATCAAATCAAACGCGCTTTAAATCAAGCTGAACTCGTTATCGTCAGTGACTGCATAGAAAAAACAGATACGACGGCATACGCTGATGTATGCTTGCCCGCATTAGGCTGGAGTGAAAAAGATGGCACAGTAACTAATAGCGAACGTCGTATTAGCCGCCAACGCGCGTTACTTGAGCCCCTAGGTGAAGCAAAACCGGATTGGTGGATCATCTGTCAGGTTGCGCAAGCCATGGGCTTTAAAGAAAGTTTTGATTATCCCGATGCAGCCAGCATCTTCCGTGAACACGCTCAGCTATCTGGTTATAAGAATACACCAGAAGAACGCCTGCGTGACTTTGATATATCTAGGCTGTCCAGCATCAGCAGTGATGACTATGACAACCTAAACCCTTTTCAATGGCCAATAAACGATTCATACCCACAAGGCCGTGAGCGTTTTTTTGCACAAGGCGATTTCTTTACCCCGGATCGTAAAGCGAATTTTTTGGCCATTGAACCCAACCTGCCAAAAGAAAAAACCAGTAAGCAGTACCCCTTAAAGCTCAATACGGGTCGTATTCGAGATCAATGGCATACCATGACACGCACCGCACTGGCCGCTCAGTTAAACCAGCATATTAATGAGCCATTTTTGCAAATGCACCCCACTGATGCTCAGCAACAAAATGTCCACACAGGTCAAATTGTTCAAGTGACAAGCCAATGGGGACAAATGCTGGCCAAGTTAGAAGTCACCGACAATGTTAAACAGGGTGATGTATTTGCACCCATGCATTGGACAGAACAATTGAGTTCAAGAGGCCGAATCAATACCGTAGTGAATCCTCACGTCGATCCTTTTAGCAAGCAGCCAGAGAGCAAGCACACGCCAGTGAATGTGCATGCCTTTGACTTATCCATGTATGGCTTACTTCTTACTCGACAAGATCTATCTGTTGTTGACTGTGCTTATCAGGTCAGTATTCGTGGTGCTCATAGCCAGCAATATCAGCTAGCTCACCACCAGTGGCCTAGTGATCCCGAACAACAATTACTTGATTGGCTCAATATTCGTTCCCAACAGGACCTGGAAAAGCGGGGTTGGCAATGGATTCATTTCGCCGATGCGAGACGCCGCAACCATCGACTTGCCATTCTTAATGAGCATGGTCGCCTAGAAGCACTGGCCATGATTCAATCCAGCGCTATTGACTGCTCTACCACCTGGTTGCAGCAACAGTTTGCAAAGGAATCTCTGTCTGGCCGCGATAGACAAGCCCTATTGAGTGGACACGCGCCTGCTGGAGAAGACGTGGGCAATATCGTTTGCGCCTGCTTCAGTGTCGGTAGTAAAACCATCGAAGGTGCCATAAAGCAAGGCTGTCGCAGCGTTTCCGCTGTAGGCGAGCGACTCAAAGCAGGAACCAACTGCGGTAGCTGCATACCTGAAATCAAACAGCTCATCGCAAAAGCCTAATATTGCCCGCTTCGGGCTGATTAGAGCTCTACTATGGTCGAGTCTAGCCCCCGACGCACGAGCACTGTATAATCGGCGCCGGTTTTTTATTCACTCTGACACATAGGCGAAACGAATATGAGTTTTGATCAGATTCCTGTCGGCAAAGACGCTCCAGACGATATCTACGTAGCGATTGAAATCCCTGCGAATTCCAGCCCTATCAAGTACGAAATCGATAAAGATATGGGCGGTGCGCTCATGGTAGATCGCTTCATGGCGACGCCTATGTTCTACCCTGCTAACTATGGTTTCATCAACAATACACTAGCAGACGACGGTGACGCTCTTGATGTGTTGGTTATTACTCCATACCCAGTACAAGCGGGTTCTGTGATTCGCTGCCGTCCGGTTGGCGTATTGAACATGACAGACGAAGCAGGTGAAGATGCTAAACTGGTTGCTGTACCTCACAGCAAGCTAACCAAAATGTATGACGACATCAAAGATATCAATGATGTTCCTCAGCTTCTGCGTGATCAAATTTCTCACTTCTTTGAAAACTACAAAGACCTTGAAACCGGTAAGTGGGTAAAAGTTGAAGGCTGGGGCGATGCCGATGAAGCACGCCGTGCTATCGTAGGTGGCATTGCAGCCTATAACGGTCAGAAGTAATTCCTATTATTACCAACTAGGCCATTCTAAAAATGCCTGATGTATTGCAGATACATCAGGCATTTTTTTAGTCATTCGATTAACGCCCTGTCTTGATACACATTACCCATACCCTTTGCCTCAATCTGGATCATTGTTGTCCACCGCCAAGTCTTCACACCACAAAATAACTGAGTATTCATACTAGAAAAATTGCACCAATATTTTTCTTCATGAACTTTTTAACACTCAAAAATGCACCAAATCAGTTACAAATTGCGGTTTATTAACTCAAAACATAGATTTTCATGAATTTAGTAAATGTGGCACAGACTTTGAGAAGTAAAAGTTAAACGCGCGCGATTAATTTCACCCGACTCAAAGAATGAGGAAATCATGAAAGCCAAATCTATATTAAAGCGATTTATACGCTATACCAGTTTAAGCGTCGGCCTTAGCGTCGGCCTAATGAATTCAGTCTCTGCCGACTATCCGGAGAAAGAAGACCTAAAATTCGGTTTTATTAAATTAACAGACATGGCACCACTGGCCATTGCGAAGGAAAAAGGATTCTTTGAGGACGAAGGCCTTTACGTACAATTAGAAGCTCAAGCGAACTGGAAAGTTTTATTGGACCGAGTCATCACAGGTGAACTAGATGGCGCTCATATGCTAGCAGGTCAACCACTAGGGGCGACCATTGGTTTTGGTACACAAGCTCACATCATTACGGCGTTTTCCATGGATCTAAACGGAAACGGTATTACGGTTTCCAATGATGTTTGGGAAAAAATGAAAAAAAACATTCCCCATAAGAACGGTAAGCCAGTCCACCCCATCAAGGCCGATTACCTAAAACCGATCATTGATGATTATAAAAAAGACGGTAAAGCGTTCAATATGGGCATGGTATTTCCTGTCTCTACTCACAACTATGAATTACGTTATTGGCTGGCAGCTGGCGGTATCCACCCAGGATATTATGCACCGCATAAAGGCGATAATAGTGGCACCATCAACGCTGACGCAATGCTATCTGTGACGCCGCCACCGCAAATGCCATCGACTTTAGAAGCAGGCACTATTGAAGGTTACTGTGTAGGTGAACCTTGGAATCAGCAAGCCGTATTTAAAGGTATTGGTGTTCCTGTGATTACTGACTATGAAATTTGGAAAAACAATCCAGAAAAAGTATTTGGTGTCAGCAAAAAATGGGCTGATGAATACCCAATTACTCACAAGTCTGTTGTAAAAGCGATGATTCGTGCGGCTAAGTGGCTAGATGATAATAACAATGCAAACCGCCCAGAAGCAGTCAAAATCCTTTCTCAATCTAATTACGTAGGCGCAGATTACGAAGTCATTGCAAACTCAATGACCGGCACCTTTGAATATGAGAAAGGTGACAAACGTGAAGTTCCAGACTTCAACGTATTCTTCCGTTACAACGCGACTTACCCATACTACTCAGATGCTATTTGGTACCTAACGCAAATGCGTCGTTGGGGACAAATTGCCGAACATAAAGATGACTCTTGGTACATGGATATTGCGAAAAAAGTTTATCGTCCAGACATCTATGCTGAAGCAGCTAAAGAACTCATTGCTGAAGGTAAAATGAACGCGGCTGATTTTCCTGACTTTGCGAAAGAAGACGGCTTTAAGCCACCACAAACTGAGTTCATAGACAACGTCACATATGATGGCAGTAAACCAAATGCTTATCTCAATAAATTAAGCATTGGCCTAAAAGAAAAAGACGTTCTTTAAACTTCCCAATTAACCACCGAGTTTTAGGGCTACTGGCTCTAAAACTCATCAATGAAGGGGCAGTATATGACCTCCATGATTGCACGCTCGCGCTGGTTGATGCCTTGGATAAAGCTATTCCAAGGACAAGATATTAAACAGCAAAGCAATATTTTACTGAAGTCTTTAGGCATACCTTTTCTTGCCTTCATTATCTTTTTATTCCTTTGGGACGTTGCAGCAAAAAGTGTCGTAACTTCTCTGGGTCAAGTACCAGGTCCAGCACAAGTATGGCAACAAGCTGGAGGCCTGTGGCAAATTTATGAAGATGAGAAAACGAAAGAAAAAGCATTTTATCAACGTCAAAACGAACGCAATGAAGCACGAATGGCTAAGGACCCCAATTATGAACCAAGGGTTCGTGAGTACCGTGGCCGTGTTACCTTCATCGATCAAATCATCACAAGTTTATATACAGTTTTTACGGGTTTTCTTTTGGCTGTATCAATCGCGATTCCACTGGGTATTGCGACGGGACTCAGTAAAACATTGAATACCGCCCTCAACCCAATCATTCAGATATTTAAACCGGTATCGCCATTAGCGTGGCTACCGATTGTTACCATGGTAGTGAGTGCTGTTTATGTAAGTGACGACCCATGGTTTGAAAAATCATTTGTCACATCTGCCATCACAGTAACCTTATGCTGTTTGTGGCCAACGTTGATCAACACCGCCGTTGGTGTTGCTAATATCAGTGAAGACTTAATTAATGTAAGCAAGGTTTTACGCTTAAACTGGTTCACAAAGGTTCGTAAAGTCGTTTTACCATCAGCACTACCAATGATGTTTACAGGCATGCGTCTATCTCTCGGTGTTGGCTGGATGGTTCTAATTGCAGCGGAAATGCTGGCGCAAAACCCTGGCTTAGGAAAATTTGTATGGGATGAATTCCAAAATGGTAGCTCTGATTCATTAGGTCGCATTATGGTAGCCGTGATAACTATCGGTTTTATTGGTTTTATATTAGATAGCCTCATGCTCATGCTACAACGCTGGGTATCTTGGGAACAAGCAGATAAATAGGTGAATACTATGAGTCAACATCATTTACTAATCGATCATGTTTCAAAAGTATTCCCCACCGCTAATGGCGAATTTGAAGCATTAAAAGACGTTAACCTTAAAATCAATAAAGGCGAGTTTGTTTCTCTTATCGGACATTCTGGCTGCGGTAAATCGACGGTGTTAAATATTGTTGCGGGCTTACAGCAGGCCTCAAAAGGCGGCGTCATTTTAGAAGGTAAGGAAGTGAATGAGCCAGGTCCTGAGCGTGCTGTTGTATTTCAAAACCATTCTTTACTGCCATGGTTAAGTGCCTATCAAAATGTTGAACTAGCGGTACAGCAAGTTTTCAAAAAAAGCATGTCGAAATCACAAATGCATGATTGGATAATGTATAACTTGAAGCTTGTACACATGGAACATGCGAAAGATAAAAAACCCAATGAAATATCAGGTGGCATGAAGCAGCGTGTGGGTATTGCACGCGCTTTATCGATGGAACCAGAGATTTTATTGATGGATGAACCTTTTGGTGCCCTTGATGCTCTGACACGATCTCACTTGCAGGACTCTCTTATGGATATTCAACGGGATCTAAAAAACTCAGTGATTATGATCACACACGATGTGGATGAAGCTGTACTTTTATCTGATCGGATTGTAATGATGACCAATGGCCCTAGCGCTACCATTGGCGAAATTCTTGAAGTGGATCTACCTAGACCTAGAAACCGCTTAGAGTTAGCAAACGATGCTCGCTACAACCATTTTCGCGCGGAGGTATTAACCTTTTTACATGATCGCCATAGTTTACCCAGCGAATCTAAATTGAGCGCAAGTGCCTAATCATTAACTGCACATTTTCTTGACCGCGAAACTCGTTGACGTCAAGATCAAATACGATATGGACTCGGCTCAGGTTGCTCACATCCTGGGCCGATAAACCATGGCGTTCAATTGAAAATAGAATAGCATCTAAATAGCGATGATGGTTTTTGCTCGCTAAGGTAAGCTTTAGATGATTTTTTTCAGATCCAATTAAGCGATAATTAATCACATCAAATTCACCATCAAAAATTGGCTCTGGAAAATTCTGCCCCCAAGGAGCAACGAACTTTAGTTGCCTTGCGATATGAACATTATAATCCTCATAGTTGGGTTCACCATCAGTGATGATCTCATTCACTAACATATCTGCTGTCATAATATCTCTGGCAACCTGTTCAAAACAGGTTTCAAACTCTTTTAAATGCTTTTGCTGAATAGATAAACCGGCGGCCATGGCATGACCACCAAATTTTTGCAGAACATGGGGGAGGCGTTTCGCTACAAGATCCAAAGCATCGCGCATATGAAATCCTGGTATAGAGCGGCCACTGCCTTTTATTTCAAACTCACCACTTGCTAATGCTTCATTAGTTACATCATCACTTGCAGGGGCGAAGGCAATGACTGGACGAAATAGTTTTTCTTTGATGCGCGAAGCTAATAAGCCCACAACACCTTGATGCCATTGCGGATGATACAAACAATAAGTCGCTTGTTCTTGTTCATTTGATAGACTGGTGGTTTCTAATATTTTAAGGGCCTCTTTTTGCATTTGACCCTCTACACTTTTACGATCTTGGTTTAACTCATCTAAAGTTTCGGCTATATGCACAGCACGAGTGAACTCTTTGGATAGCAGACATTCGATACCAATACTCATATCATCCATTCGACCAGCAGCGTTCAAACGCGGACCTAACGCAAAACCAAAATCTTTACTGGTCAGTAAAGGTGCTTGACGTTTAGCTACTTGCAAAAGTGCTTGAACACCAGGTCTTGCCTGCCCTGCTCGTATGCGTCTTAACCCTTGCTCTACCAATATCTGATTGTTCCTATCGAGCGGTACAACGTCCGCCACCGTCGCCAGCGCCACCAAATCCAAATACTGCGCCATATTTAAATTTTTTGCAGTTTCATCACCTAAATTCATTCGATGTGCGCGCAACGCACACATAACATAAAAGACGACTGCACACCCGCAAGCAGCTTTAGAAGGAAATAAACAATCCGGTTGGTTGGGATTCACGATAGCATCCGCATTGGGCAATGAGTCTGCAGCAAGGTGGTGGTCGGTAACCAAAACCTTCATTCCCAGTTCATGGGCTGTCTCAACCCCCTCAAAACTGGAAATACCATTATCCACCGTCACTAGTAAATCAGGCTGATACTGCTCGTACGCTAACTGCGCGATAGCACTAGAGAGGCCGTAGCCAAATTCAAATCGGTTCGGCACAAGATAATGTACCCAATGCGCACCCAACTGCTGCAATGCATCAACGGCGAGCGCCGTACTGGTGGCGCCATCTGCATCAAAGTCGCCGATTATGACAATGCGCTGTTGAGAGCGAATGGCGAACTCAAGCATTGCCACAGCTTGATCTATGCCTTTTAGTGCTTGATATCCAGCAAGCTGGTTAAGCGAAAAACTCAAGTCGCCTGTCTTAAGTCCTCTACTATCAAGAACTCGTTCAATAATGGGTAACTCAGGATTAGAAAAGCGACGCGTTATTAGGCTTGTCATTATCTTTTTTAAGTAGTGCTCACAATCGGTTAACGCAATCACCAAAACGATAATGGGATGCGCATCTCTAAAAAATAAAGTGTAACAAATGTAAAAGTACTATACATGAGAAGTAAATTGATGATAATGACACTCAAATACGACTGATTATCATTATGAGGTATAATTAATGCAGTATAAGAAACTACTTGCCATAGCGATTTCAAGCGCTTTTGGCTCCTCACTGATGGCTAACGAAGCTCCGACCAATGAGACAGAGCAGCCTGCTAAACAACATGAAACAAAGCTCAACATGGTAAAAGTGGTTGGTA
Organism: Bermanella marisrubri; assembly: GCF_012295615.1. Classification (NCBI taxonomy): domain Bacteria; kingdom Pseudomonadati; phylum Pseudomonadota; class Gammaproteobacteria; order Oceanospirillales; family Oceanospirillaceae; genus Bermanella; species Bermanella marisrubri. The sequence goes on along the minus strand of NZ_CP051183.1, from coordinate 648,129 downwards.
AAGCGACATCTGGGATCGATGATCTAATAGACCGCGAAATGCTAGACAATGTTCAAGCGAACGATCTCTCTGACGTATTTAGCCTTAACCCTGAAATTAGTGCAGGCGGATCAGTAGCAATGGCACAAAAGATTTACGTCAGAAATATCGGTGAAGACATGCTTAATATTTCCGTAGATGGTGCCGAACAAGCAGGAGCCGTATTTCACCATGCTAGCCGTGTAGTTATAGAGCCAGATTTATTGAAACAAGTAGAAGTGGAGGCTGGTGCCGGCAGTGCTACCGCAGGCTTTGGTGCTCTAGGAGGAGCGGTGCGCTTTGTAACCAAAGACCCTATAGACCTTCTTCGCGGAAACGAGTCAGCCGGAGCTAGCATCAAATCGACTTACTACAGCAACGGCGAGAGCTTTAAACACAGCGCCACCGCCTATGCTCAAGATGAGAAAAGCGGCCTCGGTGGATTAGTCAATTATATCAGTGCTGATCTGAATAACCGTGAAGATGGAGATGGCAATAAACTTCTTGGTTCAGAGTCTGAAAATGAAGTATTATTCGCTAAAGGTGTCGCACAAATCTCAGACGAACAGAAAATCTCAATTAGTGCTGAATCCCTTACACAAGAGGGTGACATAGCCTATCGACCCGAATGGATTCCTAGTAACTTCAACCCTACTACGCCGACGAAAGCAGAAAGGGAAACTTTCATCCTAAACTATCAATTCGATAGCTATAACCCTCTACTAGATTTATCCGTCAATGCTTATACGACAAGCGTGGAGCAAGAACGTGATCGCACATCTGATTGGGGCGTCGTCGTCAAAGCGATGGTCGAAACAACATCAGTAAGTATTGAAAACAAGAGCGACATCGGGTTCTCACAATTAATTTATGGTGTGAACTACCGAGAAGACTCTGCTGAGCTATATGAGTATGGGACTGAGGATGGAGAAGTCGCTGGAGCATATCTGCAAAGTATTTTAAAACTAGGTGAAAATACTACCGTGTCCACAGGTCTTAGATATGACGATTACTCTTTAAATGATGTCAATGGGCTAAACATTTCCGATTCAGGAGTAAGCCCTAACCTAAGTGCAAATTACTCTATTACACCAGAAATCAGTATAAGCGCAGGCTATGCCGAAGCAATGCGTGGTGCAACAGTTAAAGATGCGTACTTACTCGAAGCAGGAGGTAAGTACTTTAATGATCCAAACCTGAAAGCTGAAAAGGCTAAAAATACTGAAATAGCTATCGATTACTCGTCTGGTATTTTGAACGCATCCTTTGGTGCATATCAGTCTAATATTGAAGATGCATTAGTGAGCTCTGCTCCATGGAAAGAAGATATTACAAACTCAGACGATGATATTGAAGTTGATGGCTACTTTGCAAAGATGGGAATTCAAGAAAATGCATTTGACATCAGCGCAAGCCTACATATTTCTGAAGCCAAGCAAGCAGGTACGAATGTTATTCGCTATGTTCAAGGTTCGAACGCCTCTACAATTGGCGATACATTAGTTATTAACAGTAACTATCGCTTCAACCCTGATTTGACAATTGGTTGGTTGGCACAAATCGTTGATGATATAAAGCCATTCACCGTTCCAGTAGGGGCAGAAACGCTTACGGTAGAGAAACAAGGATACTCAACGCACGATCTCTACTTAAGTTGGTCACCACTTCGAAACAGAATGCTTCTGCTGAATTTAACAATGAAAAATGTATTTGATGAAACCTATCTTAGCCACTCTAGCCCCGAAGACTTGCAAGCCAATCCGGGATATGAAGGCATCGCAGGTAGTTTAGATCCTGGTCGCGACGTGAGACTCTCGGCAACAATCAAATTCTAAAAATTGATTACACATACGAGCAGCCTCAATCATATTAATGATTGAGGCTTTGTGGTTTAAAGAAATGGAAGAAAAAAAGAGAATATTAATCATCGAGGATGATCGATCAGTCAATGACCTTTTATGCGGCAATTTATCTAAGAAAGGATATCAAATAGAGGCAGCTTTTGACGGCGACCGAGGTTTAAAAAAGGCGATCAAAGAAGATTTTGATATCATTCTTTTAGACGTCATGCTACCCAAAATAGATGGTCTCAAATTATTGACTCTCCTACGTAGTGAAAAGCAAACGCCCGTTCTAATGTTAACCGCCAAAGGTGGAGAAGAAGATCGAATATATGGCTTTAAAAGCGGTGCTGATGACTATTTAATAAAACCATTTAGCATGACAGAATTAGATTTACGAATAAAAGCCATATTGCGCAGAACCCAAATTCAAAGAGAATTCTCAAGTAAAGAAGAATCCAAAAACTTTGAACTAAAGAGCATAGATAAAAAAATATACTTTAACAAAAAAAAGGGTGTCGTTCATATAAACAATAAAGAAATAGCTTTTACACCCATTGAATTCGAATTATTCTATGCTTTAGAAAAAGAAAAAGATGAAGTCGTTAGTAAGGCATTTCTATATCAGACCGTTCTTTTAAGAGAGTTCAGTCGATATGATAGAACTCTTGATATGCACATAAGTAAAATAAGAAAAAAGCTTACCGCTGCAGGCATGAGTAAAAATACAATCAAGACCATCCGTGGACAAGGTTATTACTTTGAATCAGACTAATATTCCTTTTCGGAGCGGGCTGTTTTCCCGACTATACCTCACTCTCACGCTAGCTAGTATTGTTTTGATTTGGCTCGTTTCAATCGTTGGCAATTACACCGAAGAGAAGCAAAGCCTTATTTCGAAGGAGCATAGAAACACTCTTCTAAACTATGCCCTTGAAGCGTCCGATCTAATCGATAAAAATAACATTGATCAACTTAAAAAGTGGACAGAGAATTTAAAAAGAAAAGAAGATACATGGGTTGCTATTTTAAAGACTGAACCAAAATGGTTAGTTGGTAATATAGATACAGATATCTTTCAAGGGATATCAGACCTAACCATAGGAAGAGATATTAATTACCCTATCCATCTTAATTTCAGCTACAACCCAGTCATGAAAATCCCCATTCCGGATTCACAATACAATCTCATGATCCAATTGCCCCAACACATGCGACCTGGAGCCTATTGGCATGTACTCAATACAACCATTCGTCTTGGTTTTCCTATTATATTAATCGCAATCATATGCTTCATAATATATCGCCACATTATCAATCCTCTAAAAATTATACAAAATGCAACTCAGAAAATAACCCAAGGCAGCTTTGACATTGATATAGATGAAAGTCTACTTTATCGCTCCGATGAGTTTGGCGATTTATCAAGAAGTTTCGGTACTATGGCAACGCGCATTGAAGTACTCATAAACAGACAGCGTCAGCTAATCCAAGACATTTCTCATGAGTTAAGAACGCCTATCACACGAATAAAGTTGATTTTAGATAGTGAGATAAAAACAGACATTTCACATCGCGTCGAGCAAGAAATTGATGGCATGCAACGATTACTCGAAGATACCCTAACTCTATCATGGCTCAATAACGAAAAAACAAAAGTTTTAAAGGAATCTATTGATCTCACATTACTCTTGGATTCTATTTGTGAAGATGCACGCTTTGAGTTTTCACGAGATGATATTGTCCTGAACATCCCAGATTCATGCATTATACACAACAGCAATCATAGGTCTGTTGGTCAGGCATTTGAAAATATTGTTAGGAATGCACTGAAATATACAAACCAAGGCACTCAAATTGTAATTTCCATGTCAGCAGAAAGAAGTTCTGACAAATCTAAATACGTTAATATTTCGATCTGTGATCATGGCTTCGGTGTTGAGGAGCAATATCTTGAAGAAATATTTGAACCATTCTTCCAAGTTGATTCGGCAAGAGATAAAAGCCAATCAGGATTTGGTCTAGGGCTTGCTCTAACAAAGCGTCAAATAGAAGCCGTTAGAGGAAGTATTTACGCAAGAAAAAATACACCATCAGGCTTATGCTTCATAATAAATTTACCATATCAATAACCCTTAAATTGTTAATGTAAAAAATGGTCTGCATTTGCCAACTGAGAACTATTAGGAAGATCATAAAGTTCAGAGCTGGTGGGATTAACATGACTCAGTCATGATCGTTTGGCAGGATAGTAATAGACTAAAGATTGATGTCGAACAAAACAATCTAATGCGAAAATTGCTTTATATACATAAAGGTATCGCTGGTGAAATCTGTGTTATTTTTTCAATTTTGTTTGGTATAAGTCTATTATTTAGTCTATTAAGCGGAAAGGTTGTCGCCCAAGAAATGCCTAAACTAAAACGGAATACCATTACTTTTCTGCTGGTAGGCACAGTTACAATCTTAATGATTTTCATCGCAAGCTAACTGAAAACGGCGCGATGTCTTTTGACAGCGCGCCGTTTTTACAAACGTATCGTATATACTACAAGACTTACTTGAACGTGTTCTCTGCAATAAACTCATGAACAACATCAAGATCTGCAGGTAACACGTGTAAACGTTCTTCACGTTCCATCAGATCCGTTAAGTGATGAGGCAACTCAGGCATATCAAAGCCTGCTTGCTTAACGGCATCTTCAAATTTAACCGGATGCGCTGTACCCAGAGTAATCATAGGAATACTGGTGTTACGGCGAGTTTCTCGAGCGGCTTTAACACCAATCGCTGTATGAGGATCCAGTAAGTAACCAGTTTCTTCATAAACCGCTTTCATTGTTTCTACAGTAGACGCTTCATCACAGGCATAGCTATCAAATAACTGGCGAGCTTTACCAAGCTTTTCTTCATCAAGTGATACGATATCTTGCTTGGCGTTCATGCGTGCCATAAGATCCGCCAGCGCCTTTCCGTCACGATCATAAAGATCAAATAGTAAACGCTCAAAATTTGAAGACACCGCAATGTCCATGGACGGTGTAATGGTGTGCAATAATGGACGCACTTCGTATTGGTTTTTACTCATTAAGCGATGCAATACATCATTGCTATTGGTTGCAATCACTAGCTGCTCAATAGGCAAACCCATTTTCTTGGCCATGTAACCGGCAAAGATGTCACCAAAGTTACCTGTCGGTACAGAATACGCCATGGGACGCAGCGGACCACCAAGGTTTAATGCCGAATAGAAGTAGTAAACGATTTGCGACATGATGCGTGCCCAGTTGATACTGTTTACTGCAACTAGTTTGCGTTCACCACGCAAAAAGCTTTGATCGCCAAAGCTTTTCTTCACCATATCCTGTGCATCGTCAAAGTTACCTTTGATGGCGATATTGTAGATGTTATCACCTTTTACTGTGGTCATCTGACGACGCTGCACCTCACTGACTTTTTCGTGAGGATGCAGGATAAAGATATCCACATTGCGACAGGCTTTGGTACCTTCAATAGCAGCACTGCCTGTGTCACCAGACGTAGCGCCCATAATCACAACTTTTTCATGGCGACGTTCGAGAACGTAATCCAGTAGGCGTCCTAATGTTTGCAATGCAAAATCTTTAAACGCCAAGGTTGGCCCGTGGAATAGCTCAAGCACGTATTCGTTGTGATCAATTTGCTGAAGTGGCGCAACCGCTTTATGACCAAACCCCGAATAAACTTCATCCAAAATTTTCTTCAGGTCTGCACTTTCCACACATCCTTCAACAAAAGGATAAATAACTTTGTGCGCAAGCTCGGTGTATGGAAGATCACGCCAAGACGCAATCTCTTCCAAGCTATAGTGTGGTACTTCTTTTGGTACATATAGGCCGCCATCTTCGGCTAGGCCTGTTAATAAGACTTCTTCAAAGCTCAACTCGGGAGCATTTCCGCGAGTAGAAATGTATTTCATCATGGTGTTCTTCACCCTGCTACACAGGTTTAATTAATTAAGATGCTCAACACGGATTTTTGTAACACTGCCGTTGATATCCCCGTAATCTTCAATTTCGGCGATAGCTTGGTTCATCACCTTTTCTTGGACCTTGTGAGTCAGCATGATAATGGGAACAAGAATTTCGCCTTCGGCAGGCTCTTTCTGAATAATGGCTTCGATGTTGATGCCGTTATTACTTAGGATACTGGCAACACGTGCCATTACACCGGCTTTATCCAAAGCTTGCATGCGTAAGTAGTATCCAGTTTCAACTTCTTCGATTGGCAATACGCGCACATCTTCTAAGCTATTAAACGCCAGTGGTTCAATAGAGATCTCTCGAGCGATATCAATAATATCCGCAACCACCGCAGATGCCGTCGGACCAGCCCCAGCACCTGGACCGCAGAATAACGTATCATTTACAGCGTTACCCTTTACAGCCACAGCATTCATAACACCGTCTACTTTAGCAATCATGTTGTCTAGTGGCACAAGCGTTGGATGCACACGCAAATCGATCCCAGTGCTGGTGCGCGCGCTAATCCCTAAGTGCTTGATACGATAGCCAAGCTCTTCAGCATATTGCACATCATCACGAGTAATTTTGCTGATACCTTCTGTGAAACAATTCTCAAACTGTAGCGGAATACCATAGGCAATAGAAGATAGGATGGTCAGCTTATGAGCTGCATCAATACCTTCCACGTCAAACGTTGGATCGGCTTCTGCGTAACCTAATGCTTGTGCTTCTTGCAGTACATCATCGAAATCACGCCCCTTGTCGCGCATCTCGGTCAAGATAAAATTACCCGTACCATTGATGATACCTGCGACACGCTCAATGTGATTCGCGGCCAAGCCCTCGCGAATTGCTTTAATCACAGGGATACCACCAGCTACGCCCGCTTCATATCCCACAGTCACACCCGCTTTTTTCGCCGCTGCAAAAATTTCGGCACCATGCACTGCAATAAGCGCTTTGTTCGCCGTAACTACGTGCTTGCCGTTCTCAATCGCCTTTAAAACCAGCTCACGAGCAACATCATAACCACCAATCAGCTCAACTAAGATATCGATTTCTGGATTCTCGGCTACGGCAAAAATATCATCCGTTACCTGTGTGTTACTGGTATCACAGGCAGGATTAGGGCGACGCGTACCTACCTGCTCAATAATAATCTCACGACCGGCACGACGTGCAATGTCATGATTGTTCTCAGTAAGTACATTGAAGGTGCCGCCACCGACGGTACCTAGGCCGCATATTCCTACTTTTACCGGTTTCACTACAGGGACTCCGTTTTTGTTTTGTGCCTGACAAAATAGACTCATCAGGAGGGTGTAAAAATTTGGTGGGAAAATATACCACAATAGCCACGCTACAGGCAGTGGCTTACGGAAAAAATCGTGATATAGACAAGGAAACTTGGGGGTAGAGGTTGAAGCGCAATAGCAACCGCCTTCCTCAGAGAAGGCGGTCGAGCGAGAGGTTACAGTCCAAGTTTTTCTGCCAATTGTTCTGCAGGCATGTAGCCAGGCAGCATTTCACCACTTTCCAGCATGATCGCAGGCGTACCACGGACTCCAAATTGCTGACCCAAAGCCAAATGAGCTTCGATTGGCGCTTTACAATCGAGGTTTTCTTTAATAAAGCCAGTGGCTTTGGCCTTGGTCATAGCCGCTTGGCGATCATCGTCACACCAAACACTCTTCAGCTTCTTATAGGAACCAGTAAATTCTGTTTGTGAGCGGTTGGCATAGACCCCTGCGCGAGGATATGCCAAATAACGGACCGTGACGCCCATTTCGTTTAGCTTTGGAACTTCACGGTGCAATTTACGGCAATAGCCACAATCGACATCAGTAAAGACGGTAATTTGGGCTTTTTCTTCATCTTCACTGGGGAAAACCACAAGTTCTTTAGCGTCTAGTCCAGCCAATAACTCCTGACGTTTTTCATCTTGACGCTTGGCAGTTAGGTTTTCTAAACCATCTTCGTTGGCATGAAATAAACTACCGTAAACAAAGTATTCGCCGTCTGGGGTGGCGTATAGGACGTCACCAGAGGTCAATTCCACCTCGTATAGACCCTGATCACCCACTTGGGTAGCTTTTTGAACAATTAAGTTAGGTTGGGCTGCACTGATAGACTCGCTAATCACTTGCTCGACAGTTTTTTCTTCGCCTTGAACTTGCACGGCTACAAGAAGAGAAGTGGCGATCAGCGCCATGGATTTGATTGATTGAAACATTACACATCTCTAAATTTGATCGATGAAGCATTAGAACATTAAACACCTGATGAGTTCCAGACCTTCAAGTTCTTACCACGACTAGTAGCGTTCACCTTGGCGAAAGCGGATAAGACCAAATGTAAGTGCGAGCAAGGCAATAACAGCGTTGAGAAGAATGGCCGCGGTCAACTGCTTTTGTTGTTGAGGGGTCTGATCAAAGCCTAATACTGCCCCCATGTAATAAGCTGCAGCAGAACAGAAGAAGGCGACAACGATCATTACAATTAGGTAATAACCCCTGCCATCGTCCAATTTCAATTTATGTTGATAAATCTGCGCTGAAAAATACTTGAATGCCAAAAAGCAGAGGCCAACTGTCACCGCTAAGCTGAAGAGTAAATAGAGAATCATCCCAGACCTTTTTGTATTATGGCTTTGTTTTAAGCCTAATACAGAATTGGCCTGGGGCAAGCCAATTATGAGTGAAATAACGCTAATGTTCTCGGGTTGAACGGAAATTCACATCAGGATAGCGCTCTTGGGCCAGCGACAAGTTAACCATCGTGGGCGCGATGTAAGTGAGATTATCACCACCATCTAGCGCAAGGTTGTCATACGCTTTTTTCTCAAATTCCGCCATTTTTTGCTTGTCATCACTGTCTACCCATCGCGCAGTCGCTACGCTGATCGGTTCGTATATGGCTTCTACCTTGTATTCATCTTTTAAGCGCTGAGCAACCACATCAAACTGAAGCGGACCAACCGCGCCAACAATCAAGTCGTTATTTTTTAATGGCCGAAAGACCTGCACGGCCCCTTCTTCCGAGAGCTGAATAATGCCCTTCAATAACTGCTTTTGCTTTAAAGGATCTTTTAAACGAATACGTTTAAAGAGTTCAGGAGCAAAATGCGGGATCCCGGTGAACTTAAGATCTTCACCTTGAGTAAATGTATCACCGATTTGGATCGAGCCATGGTTATGCAAACCAATGATGTCTCCAGCGCTGGCTTCTTCCACCGCTTCACGATCACCAGCCATAAATGTTAGGGCATCGCTAAACCGCACTTCTTTACCAATGCGCACATGTTTTGACTTCATGCCTTTCTGGTATTTACCCGATACGATACGTAGAAACGCAATCCGGTCTCGGTGCTGTGGATCCATATTAGCCTGTATCTTAAAAACAAAGCCTGAGAATTTCTCTTCCATTGGCTCTACTTTACGATCGTGGGTTTCACGAGCTTGAGGTGCAGGTGCCCATGCCGTTAAACCATCCAGCATATGGTCCACACCGAAATTACCCAAGGCAGTACCAAAATAAACTGGCGTCAATTCACCTGCGAGGAACATTTCTAAATCAAACTCGTGACTAGCGCCACGCACCAGTTCAATCTCATCACGAAAATCATCGGCGTAAGCACCAAGTTCTTTATCAAGTTCTGGGCTATCTAAACCTTGTATAGTCCGACGTTCTTGAATGGTATGACCTTGGCCTGTGCTATATAAAATAACCTCATCATCATAGAGGTTGTAAACACCTTTAAACTCTTTACCCATGCCGATGGGCCACGTGATAGGTGCACAAGCAATCTTCAATACATCTTCCACTTCGTCCATCAACTCAATTGGATCACGAGTATCACGATCCAATTTGTTCATAAAAGTGATAATAGGAGTATCACGCAGTCGCGTAACTTCCATCAATTTGATCGTGCGTTCCTCTACCCCTTTAGCAGCATCAATTACCATCAAACATGAGTCAACCGCAGTGAGTGTACGATAGGTATCTTCGGAGAAGTCTTCGTGCCCAGGAGTATCGAGCAGATTAACCAAGCATTCATTGTACGGAAACTGCATGACCGAGGTCGTAACAGAGATTCCACGATCTTTTTCCATCTGCATCCAGTCAGATTTGGCGTGTTGTCCGGATTTTTTACCTTTTACGGTACCCGCCTGTTGTAACGCGTTCCCGAATAACAATACCTTTTCGGTGATGGTGGTTTTACCCGCATCTGGGTGCGAGATAATCGCGAATGTGCGGCGCTTGGCCACTTCGCTCTGATGCTTACTCATAGGGAATCTCAAACTGTTGGTCATCGCTGCTGCATGTTCCTGACATGCAGCAGCAAGTGTTCAAATTGCGCGCATTATAGCGAGCTTCTGGCCAACTTACGAGGCACTGCTCGACGCGAAACTATCACGAAAACCTTTTGGCCAACCTAAAGCGATCGAGACCACCATGGCCAACAATAAGAACCAACAGTAAGTCACGGCAGTAATTAGCGACAGTGGAGACAAACCAGCCAAAGACGCTGCTAGCAGCATTTGCGCACCGTATGGAATAATCCCTTGCACAATACAAGAGCTCATATCCATGATACTGGCACTGCGTTTTGGGTCGACGCCATAGCGCTCAGCAATATCCTTAGCCAAGCTACCGCTGATGAGTATCGCTACGGTGTTATTAGCCGTACACATATTGACTAAAGCAACGGCGACAGCAATGATGCCTTCGCCAATGCGTCTATGACTTTTAGGTGAACCGCTTTGTCGGCTTAATCGGTCAAACTGAGCCGCCAGCCATGTTAATCCACCTTGAGACTTCATCATGGCACCTAATCCACCAATCAATAGTGACAAGATTAAAATCTCTTGCATGTTACTGTAGCCTTTATATATATCAGCGGACCACTGAGAAACTGTATAAGCATCTAGCTGCCACAGGCCAATAAAGCCAGCTAACACGATACCTGTAAGTAGCACTACAATGACGTTCAATCCAAGCACAGCCAGCACTAAGACCAAGAGATAAGGCAACACTTTAATGGGAGAGTGTTCAATATCGGTATTCACATTGGCCGCATCCCCTTGGATGAACAACCAAATAATGGTTAACAAAGCGGCGGGGATGGCAATTTTAAAGTTAAGGCGAAACTTGTCGCGCATGTTGCAGCCTTGAGTGCGCGTCGCTGCAATAGTGGTGTCTGAAATAATCGAGAGATTATCACCAAACATAGCACCACCCATCACGGTACCAACAGTCAGGACCAATGGTAATTCCGAGGCTTCTGCCAAACCTACAGCAATCGGAGCGACTGCAGCTATGCTGCCCATCGATGTGCCCATGGCTGTGGCCATAAACGCCGTCATTACAAACAAACCAGGCAATACCAATGGTGCAGGTATCAAAGATAATCCCAAATCCACCACAGCGTCCACACCACCAATTGACTTGGCGACACTGGCGAAACCCCCAGCCAATAAGAAAATCAGTAACATGGTGACAATTGTGTGATTGGCACAGCCACTTATAAAATTTTCAACTCGTTTATTAATCGTGCCTTTGGCTAAAAACAACGACAGTATTATTGCGGGCAATATGGCAACCGGCGCGGAGATTTTATAAAACGCATACTCCACGCCTTGGGCTTGATAATAAAGTCCGCTACCAATGAATAACGCCATGAATAACAGCATGGGAGTAAGTGCCCATGGAGATTGTGCGCGCATAACGCTCCTATCTTAGATTCGTGATTTATGAAAGGCTGCGGATTATAGCCTAAGCAAACTTGATCAATCGACCAAGAATATTGGTTTAGGGTACATCTAGCTAATCGTTTAACAAAATGTATACAATTAAGTGCTTAGTATAGATCCACCATAGAGAAACTTCCCAATGAATGAAGCGGTTAAGCACAATCTCAGGCGTTTAGCGAAGCTGCGACTCATTATGGTAGCCGCCGCCGCTGCGGGATATGCTCTTATAGGTATTGAATCGAGCCCTTGGCAACAACAAATTACAATTTATCTCTGTCTCTTGTTATTGCTTGTGCTGGGTTGCGTTAATTACCTTCATGGACGTCGGCCATCTCCTATACCTGAACGCTTGGAAATGTCGGCCTCATTGTTTGCCGATGTCTTCCTTGTAGCTGGTCTCATCTATTTTAGTGGTGGAGCCAATAACCCATTTATTAGTTATCTTCTCGTTCCTATCGTGATAAGTGCAGCGACTTTAGGGTGGCTGATCACATGGATGCTATGTCTTTTGGCTATTACTTTATACGGCGTTCTACTGTTCTTTTATCAGCCACTACTATCACTTGATTTGCAACTGCACCATATGGGACTGAGCCTTCATATTACTGGAATGTGGTTGACCTTTAGTATCAGTGCTATCTTCATTGCCTATTTTGTTGTCGACATGGCTTTGGAATTATTTCATCAAACTCAACAAAACGCGGGCTATCGCGAACAGCTCATGCAACAGGAACATATTATGATGCTGGCGAATCAAGCAGCCAGCACAGCCCATGAAATAGGTACGCCATTAACGAGCATACAAATTACGATTAACGAGTTAATAAAATGGGAAACCGATTTAAGCGCTGAAAGCCGACAAGATTTAGCACTTATTAAAGAGCAAATTCAGCTCTGCAAAAGCAAATTGCAAAGCCTAACACAACAGCACGAAAGCAATGATCGTGGTGCTGAAAACATTGTTGAATTTATTGAGCAAACTCTTCAACAGTGGTTACTTCTATTTCCCAATGGAAAATACACATGGCTCAAACCGATGACTCGCTGTGAGAAACAGGTGCAATACCCACCAGTCATCGCACAAGCTATCGTAAACTTGTTACAAAATGCCGCATTGGCGAATCCAGCTAAGGCGATTGAACTTCAGGTCACGTTCCATAGCAGTGGTTGGCAATTAAGTATTTATGATCAGGGTCAAGGGAATGCACAACTGATTAGCGATAATCTCATGCTCGCACCTAAAGGTCCTAGTAATCAGGGGCTTGGTATTGGATTGATTTTAAGCCGCCATAGCATCTTGCAATCAGGTGGAAAGTTGCAATTCAAACAGAGAGAGAATTTGGGAGTGGAAACACAAGTAACATTACCTTGGGATCAAACTTCATGACTGATTTTCTAATTGTAGATGATGATCCTACTCTACTTGATGTGCTTGCGAGAGCCCTGACGCGACGTGGCTATTCGGTTGTAACCGCGCAAGAGGCTACTCAAGCAATGGAGTTGTTCGAAACACACATACCGCAACACGTGTGTTTAGATTTGAAGTTAGAACATGGCTCGACGCTAGACCTGATCGAGACAATGAAACAAATGCACCCAAGCTGCAAGATCGTTATGCTCACTGCCTATGCCAGTATTGCCACAGCAGTAGATGCGGTGAAAAAAGGCGCTATTCAGTATCTCTGTAAACCTGTAGATATCGAACAAATATTGGGCGCTTTTGCGGAAGAAGCAGGACCTGCAGACATAAAAGAAACTCCGACTAACCCGAGACGTTTAGAATGGGAGCACATTCAGCAAGTCCTGCATAAAAACCAAGGCAACATTAGTGTTACCGCTCGCGAGCTGGGCATGCACAGGCGTACTCTACAACGCAAACTGCAAAAGCGCCCTGTGAAAGAATAAAGGGCACTTCTAATCTATTTTTGAATAAAACGTGCCATCCAATGTGCCAGTTCAACAGAGTCCGTTTTCGCCCCGTGTTTATTACAAGTCGCTAAGCCGGCATTCGCTTCTTCTTCTGGAATAACCTCGCCTTTGCGCAAAGCCACTAATTCTTTTTCATATTCCAGCATAAACTCCGGGTGAGCTTGGAACGTCAAAATGCGATCGTCATAGACCAACCCTGCAAACGGACAGAACTCAGAGCTGGCAAAAACTTCTGCATTACTCGGCTTTTTAGTCACTTGATAGCGATGCATTGCACTGATCGTAAAAGATTGAGTTTCGGCAGGCACGCCCTTTGGGTGGCGGTCTAATTGATAAGAATGCAAGCCCACTCCCCAACCATTTGGATTTTGACTCACTTGGCCATCAAAGGCATCAGCCACAATTTGGTGGCCAAAACAAATTCCGAGAATCGGAACATGCTGATCGTATAAATCGCGAATGACCTGCTTCAATCTAATCATCCATGGGGTGTTATCCTCAACATTGAACTTAGAACCTGTGATAATCCACGCATCAAACCCCTGTAATGTCTCAGGGAAGACATCATCACGAACATCAAACGTAGTAAAATCAAAGTCATAACCCGCTTTGCCAAAGAGCTGAACAAACATATTGGCGTAGGAGTCGTATTGAGCAATCAATTCATCTGGGGTTGTGCCCGTCGCAAGGATACCGATTTTCATTGCGCTGACCTCGTGTAAAATATATTGATCATTCTAGTTCAAAATAACTAACCAAATCCAGCCTAATCATCACTAAAGTACTTATCAACATCAAATGAGCTCAACAACTCTGGCTTTGTTCCCATGATCCCAGCCACCACCATACCGTTTACAAATGCCTCTGGAAAAAGCATCAAAGGTAGATACATGAGATATTCTTGGTAAACCTGCTGCCATGAGTAAATTTCTAATCCACCCAACATAAGACTGGTCGATAGTGCTACGAGCAAAATGGCAATTGCGCCATTGAAGAAGCCGCACAAAAAGATATAAACAAACGGATTAGCAGGTAGGGTCCGCTGAACCCATTGTAATATCCACCATGAAGAAGCAACCGGAAGCACGACATTAAAGACATAATTGACCCCAAACGCGGCATAAGACTCTAAACCCATAAAGCCAACCAACATCAAAGACAATAGGCCTGCTAGCATAGCCAAAGGCCAACCCATTAACAGCGTGGCCGCCGTTAAGCCCATGAAGTGAATACCCAAGCCACTACTCAGGCCGGCGCGAATACTCCATAAAACCGCGAGACTAATACAAGCGATATAGAAGATATGCTGTAAGAAAGGTCGTTGCTGTAGGGCAACCCAATTGATGCGCGTGAGAACCCAAACGACAAATGGCATGGTTAACAGCAGCAGGGTCCATAAAAACCAATCTGGCAATAAGCCAGGTTCAATACTCACATGCCCTCCTACAATGAAGTGAAATGAATGACTAGAGCACTGCCGCCATAAGAAGAGCGTCCTCTCTTCCGCCCTTAGTCGGATAATAGTCTTTGCGGCGACCTATTTCGTTGAAACCATGCTTTTGATAAATATGTATCGCGGCGTCATTGCTGGGACGAACCTCTAAAAACATTTCATGATTTTCCGCTTTCTTTGCTTCATCCATCAAGTGCTTAAGAAGAGTCTGAGCAAGTCCTTGGCCACGTTCTTTCGGGTCCACACAGATATTGAGTAGTTCTGCCTCGCCAACGACATAAGAGAGCACAGCATAACCACAGATCTTATTTTTGTACTCAATCACTGCAGCGTATTTATTGGAATGAATCGCTTGTTCAAATAGGGAGCGAGACCAAGGAAAACTATAACCTTGATGCTCGATGTTAATGACGACATCAATGTCGTTTATTTCCATGCTGCGAATGGTGATCAATTACCGCATCCTACCACTTAAAAAAATGAGCTGAGAGGCTGAATGGTTTGCCATAATGCGCGCTTGCTATCAATTGAAGACATGGTTTCTGCTAAAGTACCGTCAATGCCTGTGCTAGGCAATTCTGTTAGCCATTGATCACTGCCAGCGAAACATAATAGATGCTTAGGCTCTACAAACGCTTTTAACTGCTCAAAGTGTTCTGCTAAATAGCGCTTCGCTACCGATTCCCCTTGGTCCACATTAGGTGCGTCTAGCATTGGCCAAACGAACATCCCCACATGCTTGGGTTTGCTTTTCATACCTTGCAAAGCCTGCGCTACGTTATGCACAAAAGCGTGATGCTGGGGCGTTAAATTCGCTTCAGCAGTAACTACCCAAAGGCCGCTTCGATAACACCAATAGTTAAGCGTAAACTCGGGAACCGATTCTTGCGAAGCCGGTGGAATGTTGGTCGATGAGGATTCCGCAATAGGATTGGCGAGCGGAAACGCTGGAGCACTTGTAACATTGATTTGCGGTGCAGAACTTTGTGTATCTACCACCGGTTTAGCAAGTGCATGCTGCGAAGTTTCTGGCTGGTTGGATAGCGAACTCGAATTGGCCTGCACAACTGGATTCGTTTGAGCGCTTGGCGTCTCTTGCGACGGGCGTGTTTCCGCTTGAGCATGAACAGCTTGGTTGTATTCAACCGAAGCTTGAGATTGCTCGACATCATCAGCCGTATTTGAGTCGACTAAGGCATCTCTTGGCACCCAAACATCAATACCCAGCTGCTTTAAATACAACAGCTGAGCTTGATCATATCCAGCATTCGCACTCATTACACGCCTTCAGACTGCGGATGCGCACGTTCGGTTTTGCTTTCCAGTAAATTCAGCGCATTGATATAGGCTTTAGCCGAGGCAATCACAATATCCGTATCACTGCCCAAACCATTCACGATACGACCGGCCTTTTCTAAACGAACCGTCACTTCACCTTGACTGTCTGTGCCACTGGTAATCGCGTTCACACTGTACAACTGAACGGTAGTATTGCTTTTAACCACTTCTTCGATCGCTTTAAACGTAGCATCCACAGGACCACTGCCTTGCGCAGATGTCTTCACCTCTTTGCCATCCACAGTAATGGTCAATTTAGCAGTAGGTGATTCACCTGTTTGGCTATGCGCTTCCAAAGTGACCAACTGATATTTATCGTCCATATTACGAGCGGCGCTTACCAATGCCTGCAAATCTTCATCGAAAATTTCATGCTTTTTATCAGCTAACTCTTTGAATTGAGCGAACGCTTTATTCAGATCTTGATCTGATTCAAACGTCACACCCAGCTCTTCTAATCGAGAACGGAAAGCCGCACGACCTGAGTGCTTGCCCATTACCATACGGTTGGCGCCCCAACCCACATCTTCCGCTTTCATGATTTCGTAGGTTTCGCGATGCTTTAATACACCATCTTGGTGAATGCCTGATTCGTGTGCAAACGCATTCGCGCCCACAATGGCCTTATTGGGCTGTACCGGGAAACCGGTAATGGTGGAGACCATGCGCGACGTAGGCACAATAAATTGAGGATCAATATTGGTTTGCACGTCAAACAAATCAGGACGTGTTTTCACACCCATGACGATTTCTTCTAGAGCCGCGTTGCCCGCGCGCTCACCTAAACCATTAATGGTACACTCAACCTGACGAGCACCATTGCTCACGGCGGCCAGAGAATTAGCTACAGCCAAACCAAGATCATTGTGACAATGCACAGAAAAAATCGCTTTATCAGCATTGGGAATGCGCTCTAACAAGGTTTTGATTTTATAACCAAACTCTTCAGGGATCGCATAACCCACGGTATCAGGAATATTGATGGTGCTAGCACCTGCATCGATAGCGGCTTCAATCACACGACACAAGAAATCCATGTCACTGCGACCAGCATCTTCACATGAAAACTCTACATCCGCCACATGACTGCGGGCGCGTTTCACTGCATAGACTGCACGCTCTACCACTTGGTCTGGAGACATACGAAGCTTATGCTCCATATGAATCGGGCTGGTAGCAATAAACGTATGGATTCGAGCTCGTTCAGCCTGCTTAAGCGCTTCTGCTGCGCGATCAATATCATTATCAACGGCCCGCGCAAGAGAACAGATAGTCGATTCTTTGACCGCTTTAGCCACAGCCGCAATGGATTCAAAATCGCCGATACTGGCAGCGGCGAAGCCGGCTTCAATGACGTCTACACGCATCTTTTCCAGGGCTTTACCGATACGTACCTTCTCATCCAGAGTCATAGAAGCGCCTGGGCTTTGCTCGCCATCACGCATAGTGGTATCAAAGATGATTAGTTCGCTCATGTACTCTCCTGAAGCGCAATCAAACCTACTTTATGAAATCTCAAGGTTTGAACAAATAAGGTATGAATAATAGTTGAACTATAACGGGAGTCGTCGGAAATTTCCATGTTTACCCTCAGTTAACATGAGGGTAACACGTTGTAATGATCAGTTAATTGGAGTAGCTGTTAGGTTTGAAGTAACGTTGAAATTTTGCATTTTTAGCTCATGTATCACCGTTTGCGGTTGAGCTACGTTGGGATGCTTTAATTGAATGGATTCAATATCCAACTCTTTAAATTGTAATTGACCCTGAACAGCAAAACCCAATGGGCGGTTGGCTTTGTCTGTTGCTGTTAACGTTGCAATATCCTTATACACATAATCTGTAGGCCCAGTACCCGTGACAACTTTCTCTTGGCCCCTTGTACCGGAAATACCATTTTCATCAGGTCCATCTTCTTTCTTAATTACGCGGGTAGGTGCCACATCCACAGCCAAGCTTAGCTGCATACCAAAATCATTTTCGGTCAAATTATAACCATCACTGGTGCGAATATTATCCAAAATAAATTGCGTGCCTGTATCATTCACAGGATTACCACTACCGTCCGTTGTGCGATTATTTTCCCAGGTGATTCGGTTCACTTTGCTTAGGTCTGTGGCATCTTGGTTCATCCAGTTTTGTTTTAAACTGACGGTCAAACCGTCTGTTCCACGATCTAACCACTGACCACCATTGTTTTCACATGCCACGGAATCCGCACCCGAACCACCGATACAAGTAGCACCAATAGGATTGCCAGCGCTATCCACACCAGCTCCACCAGCCTGAATAACTAATTGCGAGTCTTGTTGATATTTTTGTACACGAATCCGGCCTAAACTATCACCGGTGTTTTTATCGCCCCAGCGTAAATTACCAATATCTAGATCACTTATGCGTTCACCTTGACGTAAACGAATGGCATCGCCAGGGAAGGCTCCAGCTAAATCTTCACCAACATCCAGAGTGTACTCACGGAAATGGTATTCATAGCGCACATCGTCGGCCCAAATACCAACAACTCTCTCGTCCACTTGGCCTTCATTCAGAATATTGGTGCTATAAGCAAAAGTACCATCGGTAATCAATACATCACCATCGAACCTCACTCCAGAACCAGTTTGGCCTCCAGTCCGCACTTCTACTGCAGCGTTCATTGTAAATTCATAAGCAGGATATATACCGAGTGGAAGCAACAATTCTGTGCCGCCCTGCAATTGCGCATTTTCATCACCCACACGCAAACCGTCAATCGAATAACTTCCTTGGTAGTTACGTATACCAACGGCTAAATAAGTATCACCATTCCCGGTAATGGAGTTGCCTTGCCGAATATCGAAAGACGCGTATCCCGAACCATGGCTCTGAAAATTACTAACGACAATTTTACCCGGTAACAGGGCACTAGGGTCATTACCATTATCTCGATCGGTATAAATAATATCCGCTGTAAGATTCCACTCGTTGTAAATACTTATACCGTCGGCATATTGGTCTACATTACTATAAAATGTTTCTAATTCGGTAAAGCCCTCAGTGGTTAAATCGGCAAAACTCTGACCTGCCCAAGCAATACCAGGCGCTACTTTAAGCTGGTTCTGATAAATTACCGAATCATGCACACCATCTTGAAAATCATAGATAACTTGGAATTCACCAATAGCATTACCTGCACCTATCTCCAATGTGGCAGCACGAAAATTACCTTCTAAACGATCAAACTGCAGCGCAATATGGTCACCGATCTGTGCTTCATCTTGACCAATATCAAACGTAAAGCCATTTAACGATGAATAACCTGTCATGTTGGCCATGGTCAGTGTCGCTTCATCCGTATAAGACCAGCTATTGCTAACGGCCTCATCGATTTCAAAATAGGCATCCACACCAATACCACGACCTTCACGACCACCACCAAAGATGTGTACATAGCTATTTTTATAGGCCATATTACTTTGCACAGTGCCCAAAGAGTTCGTACCGCAATTTTCGGATTCAGCGAAGCATAAACCGCTCAGCGTAAAGTTATATTGCATACTTGGAATAGCTAAAGCGAGATACGCCTCAGTACCGTTATCAAGTACATCAATAGTCATGTCTGTTATAGTACTACCCACCTGCATGCCATCAACCAACATAGTATTGCCGTTGGTCACCCAACGAAAATCCGAATCAGTAATGTTGGTTGTGGAGTTAATGATGAAACCTGAATCACCCGCATCTTTACCGCGAATTCGCATTTCCGATGTGCCAGTCCAATCGTACATGAACGTGCCCAAACTTTTTCGAGTCGCATAACTGTCCAATACACTACCGCGATGGTCACCAACAGAAATGGAACCGATTTGTAAACGCGTCGGCTGAAAGGTACTTTTTATAACTAAGCCATCGGTCCCATCCACATCATATTGATGCACGGATATGGCTTGCTGATTATTCACATCGGCAGGGTTACCAATAACGATATCTTTCATTTCCAAAATACCGCCAACAGTATCGGAATCTTTATCGGAATAAACCACTTCGCTTACTTCGATTTGCTTATGCAGTTCAACTGTTAGACCTGTCTGACCTGTAACAGCTTCTAGAGATTCATCACCCAGCATTTGAAGTTCAGCTTGGGATGCTGAGGCAAAAGGCAAGGTGATTGCGATAGAAAGTAGATTCCGTTTCCACTCAAACATTATGGCGTCCCCGTGGGAAAAAGCAGAAGATTGCCATGCATTTCAATGTTGCCATTGATTTCCACACCATAAAGATCTCGCTGCTGGTGACCCGCATCTGTAGGTCGAGCGGTATTACTGGTGGCAAGGTTATAGCTGAAATCTTCAAAGCGAATATTGTTAGGTAAGCCAATCTCTAAAACGGTTTTGCCATCGAACGCAACTTCATCACCACCAAAGTCATCGGTTGATTGATCAATCTCACGGGCTTTTAGGGTAAGGCCTTCGAACGATAACTTTCCACGCATCTCATCCAATACGTAATAGCCCTCTGTCGCATTGGTTTTAGCCGACAAGCGTGCGCCGCAACGCTCTACTTCTCCAGCTGCCTTTTGTGCACAAGAACCCCAAACGGCAATGAGCGGACCAGCTCCGTCGGGATCGATATTATTAGGATCCGTAGATGTAAGCGGGCCGCCTAATTCATTAAAGGTAATATCACCTGACAAATAGACACCATTTTGTCCAGTGACTTGCGTCATGGCTTCATCTGTCATGGGTTCGAGTGCAAAAGAATTAGCACTCGCTACAAATATGGTAAGAATTGGAAGTCGATTAAATGTCATGACTGGTGACCTCCAAGTATTGAATTTGTAAACCTTGAATACGAGAAGAGCCGAAGCTTGTACCGCCGACACTTAAATCGCCAACGCTGATATTCGTCTTTGCACCATTGGTATAATAATCCTGATACCAATCCCAAGTAGCCGTATTGCTAGACGTTCTCAAACCATTAGCACCAATTGTTCCAGGAGCATCAGGATTAGCAGCTGGACTAGGAACAGCATGTATCATGAAAGTAAAATTGCCGTCACTATTCACATCAAATGTGGCAGGTTGATAGTACTTAGCATCACCTATGGCTAATTCCATACGTAACTGGTCCATCACCACGTCTGTGCCGCAATTGTTGCCATCTAAATCGCAACTGTTCAAAATAAGCTTATCGGCATAAAAATTAAGACGAGCTTCCATCATCATGGTGCTTTCTACAGTAGAGTTTCCATCTACGTCAGCATCACCGCCCCATACACGGAAATAACTGCCATCAAAATGAGCTGACTCCGCATATAAGTTAATATTAATATCAGAGCTGGTAGCGAAGTTAGTATTGATTTGTAAACCGATATCCATTCGCTCACCCTGATAACCTGCTGAGGGTTGACCTTCAGGACGGCTCGCACATGTACCACTGCCCTGTACGGCAGTTGCATCAGTACAGTCATAGCCTTGGCTTACATCAATATGTTTTGGCGCGGCAATGGATAAAACCGCCTTGTCAGTGTAGCCGCCTCCGCCCAGATTATTGCCATCCAGCATGTCGATTTCGAAAGGATTGTTAAGGCGGCCAATATTGACATAGTTACCGTCTAAGTTAGCACCGCGATTGCTGCCTGCACCAGCGATATAGATCTGCGAAAACGAAACGTCTACTGGGTCATTATTTGTATCTTCGATACCAGTAATTTTGAATCTATAGCCATCGGTATCATCAATCGGATTGGGGTCTTGGGCATTAAATTGGAAATCTTCGTAGATATAACCAACCCCCTCACCGGACACCTCTGACAATTCAGATTCGGTAAGGTCTTGCAGTTCAGCACATGTATTTGAATGCCACGCAATTAGAATTGCGAGGGAGCACAAGATTCGTAGCAAAACGGCCTCGTTATTATTTTTTTAGCCTTGGGCACAGAATACTGTTTTTTGAAGCTATTTGGTAGGACAAGTTCCTCGATTACACAGCATTTTCCATATCGTATCGATATAAGAGCCAGGGATAGAAGGTTGTTAGAGACGGGAGTACAAGAAAGTTGTGAGTGTTGACTGTTGAGTTGTGAATGCTTAGTTATGAGTGGTGAGCAAGATCGTCATTCTCAGCTTGACTGAGAATCCATCCAATTGATGTTAAGCCGAACAATGGATGCCCGATCAAGACGGGTATGACGGGTTTAGGCACCGAGAGCATTTGATTTTACTGCGTTCCGAGGCATGGATGCCGAGGTGAGGCCTACAAGGATGTATTCACGTCGTTCGCGCATGAGTTGGGGATGGTGGAAGCCGATGATTAAAGTGCTTAAGACGATGACCTACTATGGGTCCAAGACTTCGCCTTGTCTCACTTCGTGACGCTTCGCGCCCCAAACCCGTTCCTGCGGAACAGGGCTTGTCACATGTGACAGGACGGAAGAGAGAATCAGCGTATTCAAACACTATAATCCCCAATCGGAATGGACTTTTGGCAACCAAACTATGTGTCATTAAATTTAAAGCAAAAAAAATCCCCAATCGAACTAACGATTGGGGATTTTACTGTTAGAAGCTTGACGATGACCTACTCTCACATGGGGAAGCCCCACACTACCATCGGCGATGCTGCGTTTCACTTCTGAGTTCGGAATGGGTTCAGGTGGTTCCACAGCTCTAATGTCGTCAAGCAAACTGGTATGTACAGGATGTACGGTATGTCGTGGTGGCATGGATGCCAAGGAACGACGTTACCGGTTACTACAACCTACACAAAATCGGTTGGACAATTTTCTCTACTTTGCTTTTCAGCGTTTTCAAAT